>DSBE01000022.1 GCA_011053085.1 Chloroflexota bacterium | reverse complement strand
CCCCACCACATTGTCGATGGCCAGAAAAACGGGTCGAGATCGCCAATCGCCAGCACATTCACTTCTTTGTTACGCATCATAAAGCTGGCAAGCTGTTCTTTTTCATGTAAACAAATCAATCTACCCATGAGCAGGCAACTCCTCAGGAAACCAGGGCGATGGAAAGCGCCAGCATCGCCGGCAGAACCGCGCCTGCCCCCCACAAGAGATAAGCGGCCAACTGGTAGGTCCGCCTGCGATAAAGGAACATACCCAAAAACAAGTCAATAATCGCCAAGAAAATAGTCCAGAATGGCAGTAATTGCAGACTGACCGGCGTGATCACACCTTGCTGTGAAAATACAGCCATAGCATTCACGTTGCCCAACATCAACTGAACGATGATCAATAACGCCAAATTCCCACCGATCAAGGATAAGAGCAGCAATCTGGCAGAAGGATTCTGCCACAGGCGCGTGAAAATAGTTTCCGGCTCGATTGACACCGCTTCGGCTGGCAGCAGGCTGCCGCTTTCGATCGCCTCAGACAGGGCGTGGGAAAATGCCATCATCCTCACGGGAGAGATCGCATACACCCGCTCGGGGGTAGCGATGAACAGACTGCGCTGCACATCATCCGCCAGGTATTCAACCCATCCCAACTCGCGCGAAGAAATCAATCCCCGCACAACGCCAGAACGGAAAAAGCGAGGGGCTTTCATTTCCAATCCCAGTGAATCAAAACTGCGCACCCACTCGATGGATTGGATCGGTATTTTCACCAGCCTGTTACCCCATTGCACCACCAGAAAGTCGCGGCTGACGGTGTAATCACTGCGAATTAAGCCGAATAAACGGGAGATCAACAAAGGGATCATGATCAGCGGCGGCAGCAATACCAGCAGCCAGACCACAAAAACAATGCCCTGTGTTTGAAAGAGAAAAATGATTGCCACGATCATGACGGCGATCGAGACGGTGATTAGCGCGCCATGAATGAGTGTGCCCCGCCGACGATCTGGAGCATAATGCTTGATAGTGTTGGAGGACGGTGTTGGTGCATTCACAGCGAATTAACCCAGCACATCCCACAGCGCCTGGCACACCTGATCGATCTGCTCTTCACTCATCCGCCCGGAGAACGGAATCGCCATATTCTGATCACCCAGCCACTCCGTCACAGGGTAGTCGCCGCGTTGATAACCGAATGCCTTCAGCATGTAAGGCTGTAAATGAATCGGTGAGAAATATGCCCGAATCGGTACCCCTTTGGCCTGCAGCGCATCTGCTACTTGGTTGCGGTCAAGCCCATCTGCCAGCCGCACCACGTAGACGAACCAGCTGACATCCGTGCAGTCCGCGCCAACCTGCGGCAGATGAATGGCTTTCAGGTCTTGCAGCTTTTCCTGATAGCTGGCCGCTACACGCGCTCTGGCTGCCAATAATTCCGACAGCCGTTCCATCTGGGTAAAGCCCAAAGCGGCGCTCATCTCATCCAAACGGTAATTGTAACCAAGCCAGGTATGCTCCAACCAGGTATCGCCATCAGACCTGCCCTGATTGCGCAGAGAACGCATCAAGGCGGCTGCCCGGTCATCATTGGTAACAATCATGCCGCCCTCGCCCACGGTGATTTGCTTATTGGGATAAAAAGCGAACACCCCATAATCGCCCAAAGTGCCGGCTTTTCTGCCTTTATACGCTCCTCCCAGGGCTTCGCAGGAATCTTCAATCACGGTCAGTTGATAGCGATCCGCCACTGATTGGATAGCGTCATAATCAGCCGGCTGTCCGAACACATCCACTGGCAGGATCGCCTTCAGTTTGCCGCCAGGTTCAATGCCGCGCGGCAGCCATTTTTTTGCCCTCTCGCCGCCTGCCATCAAGTCATCGGCTGCCATGCCAAGCTGCGCTACATCAATATTGCCGGAACTTGACTCGACATCCACAAACACAGGAATGGCATGTTCAAACAAGATCACATTGGTGGAAGCAACAAACGAAAACGGCGTGGTCAACACCAGGTCGCCTACGCCAATGCCCGCCGCGCGCACACAGCAATGCAAACCTGCTGTGCCGGAATTTACCGCAATGGCGTGTTTCGCACCGGTGAACGCCCGGAACGAATCTTCAAATTGTTGAATGAACGGCCCCATACTGAGATAGTTAGTCTGCAACACCGACAATACGGCTGCCTGTTCTTCCGGCCCCAGATCAGGGGCTGACATGGGTATTTTGGGAGGTGCGTGAAAGTCCATCAGCCCTTAACTTTCCTGTTCAGAATCTTCATCCAGATCAAGCTCCGCGGCCATCTCGATTTCATCGGCATCAAACTCTTCAGCGATATCGATAGATTCTTCCATGGTAACCTTGCCGCGCAAAAAGGCGCCTTCCTGGGTGGAAAAGCTGACCACCTTTACATCCCCCCACACATGGCCGGTTGAACGGATCTCCAGCTTTTCTGCCTCAATATTTCCCTGCACAAAACCAGCCACGATGACGGAATTGGCAGAAAGTGTGCTGGTATTGACCCGCCCGCTCTGTCCAATCACCACCAGCCCTTTTATTGCCACCGTACCTTCAAAAGCCCCTTCGATCCTCACCCCGCCGCTGCCCGTCAGGTCACCTTTCCAGGTGATGCCGGGGCCCAAAACACTGGTAACCCGCTCCGTGGGCGTGATCACAACCTGCTGCGGTGTGCTGCTTTCGGTTCTTCGTTTGAACATAGTAGCTCCTTCGGACAATGGAATGACACCATTATAACAAGCATTGCCCCCCGTT
>DSBE01000084.1 GCA_011053085.1 Chloroflexota bacterium | reverse complement strand
CCTGTTAATTCCTTATTGAGCGGCTCATGTGCTGAGCCAGGTAGTTTGATAATTCCTCAAGCCGATAAGGTTTGAGAAGATACTTATTTGCGCCGGCTTTGATTACATCCATTGCCGGGAATAGAACCGGGTTGGCGCTGATGGCAGCCACGAAAAGCCTTTGAGCATCTTTTTGCTGCTTGCGTATCAGGCGGATGGTGTCTAATTCACGCCGGTCGCGATCCTGGAGTTCAATGATCACAGCATTTACCTTTTGTTGATCGACAACCTCGGGCAAACTGGTGAGGTTGTCGTTGAATTGAATGACTTCCCAATTGAATTGCGCCAGATAAGAGGTTAAGGCATTGTCTTTTTCCTTTGCGACAATCAGAACTTTGTTTTTTCCAAGGAAAAACTGGTCGGGTTTATGCGAGGAAGCAGTTGCTTCAGCAACAGGGTTGACGGGCACTGATGGCGGATCAAAAAGATGTGCCTGCGTCAGCAAATTGTAGAGTTGCTCGGGCCGTGGCGCGTTTGTGATTACACGCTGGTGGCGGTCAGAGAATTTGGGACTTTCTTTCTCTGCGTGGATCACGATCGTTTTCGGGAACATGCTTTCCGCGCCGCTATGGCTGATTTTCTTTTTCAAATCCGTGAGGTCTGTACTGGCAGCATCAATCAACACCAGATCAAATTTTTCGGGTGAGGAAAGGATATTTGCGTCTTCATCGTTGAAAATGACCAGTGCCGAACGCATGCCCCACGAGCCGGATTGAATTTGGATTTTTTGACCAAGTTGCTCATTTTTGCTGATGATCAGCATAGATTTCCCCCGCAAATGGGGCGGGTCAATGGCGAGATACGCTGGATATGTATCAGCCGGTATCTGTGTATGGATAGAAAATTGGAAAATGACACCCTCTTTGGCTGCGGTTGGTTCTTTGGTCAACTCACCGCCAAAAAGTTTGCACAATTGTTTGACAATGACCAGACTTAATGCAGGATGTTCGAGTTCTTGCATTTCCATAGAATTTTTATCGACAGGGGAATCTGGTGAGACCGCCACATGGCGACATTCAAATCCAAGTTGGATCATCTGTTGGCCGGGTTCATCTGCGGGCGTGAGCGGGTGACAGGAGACTGCCATGTGCGCGTTTGGATGCAGATGGATACTGATATGTGTCAAAATGTAGAGAATCTCAATCAAACGTGAGCTGTCCAGGCTGCAGATGACAGGGGTGAGGGCGTTCAGGTAGAAGGAAAGCTGCCCTTGTGTTTCTGGGTGCAGCCACGCCAATTGATGCGAAACAGCTGCGAAAACATCATTCAAATTCACTTCACTTTTACTTAATTTCATCTGGCCGGTTTCGATCAGCGTGTAATCAAGGAAGGCGTTGATGTGGTCAACGAGTATGGAGGTATTGTTTTCAAGCTGTTGAATCAGCTTTATTTCTTCCTCTTTTTCTATTTTTGTTTTTAACTGTTGTGTGGTTGTGGTGATTTTGCTGAGTGGTTCGCGAATATCTCGATTGACCTCGCCAATCAGTGCCACATTTTCCTGGTCATGTTGATGGTTCGAGCGTTGGTAACGGCGGGTTTCATCGACGACACGATCCAATTCACGGCTTTGCTGTTCAACGGTTTCTTCCAAGGATCGTGAATAATCCTCTTTTTCGATAAAAATCGTGGCATTGTTGATGGCCGCCCCAGCCCATTGACTGAGTTCAGACAGGACTTTAACCTCGGTGATACTGAATGGTTTTTTGCTGAATTTTTCGCCGATCAGATAAACACCCACCAATTCTTCCTGGTGGATGAGTGGCAGTATTACTTCGATGCGATTTTTCTTCATGAATGCCACCGTTCCCTGGTGTAGTTCATGCATATCGACGTAGTACAGGATCGGTTTTTGTGTGGAACGAAGGCGCTGAATCATGGGATGTTGCAGGGGGAGGGTGTTGCCAACGCCCTCCTGGTTCTCAGCCGGATAATAGTAATAATCACCGGCAATGCTGCGCAAGATCACGTATGTCTTTCGGAATTTCAACTGTTGGGGCAGTGTTTTCAGCAGCAGATTGAGGATTTCTGAAAGATTAAGGTTGGTGCTGAGTTGCAAAATGTAGTCTGGCAGAAAGGTTTGATAATGTAAACGATCACGATAGAACACTTGATTGAGGACTCTGTTGATTGGTTTGCGAATGGTTGCCAGTACAAGTAACGAAAGCAAGACGAAAGCAAAGCCCGGAAAGAAAGAGCTTGTTTTCCAAAAAGTAAAAATTCCCACGATGAAAAGCAGATAATTCATGCAAAGGTAGGCAGAGAATAAAAGCAGCAGTATCACGGTGTAGAACAAGAGACGGTTTTCGAGTTGATCGATGCGGCCGGGATATTTTTCTGCCAGTGGAATGGCAAACATAATGGGACTGCACAGGAGCAACAAGACGGCTGGTTTTGCCCCTTGTGCGAGCAATTGCCGCAGCGTGGGCAATGAGGAGATGATGGTTTCAAAATGTGAGATTAAGGCAACCGATGCCAGGCTTGCCAGGCTGACCATGATAATAACGGCGGCAACGCGCATCCAGCGTAAACGAATGCGTGTGCGAGCGAATGTTTTTGTGATGACCTGTATCAGGTAACTGCCCAGGAAGGCTATAGCGCTGATCTCTCCAGCGGTTGTCTGCCAGCGGTTGGCACGATTTAAACCCGTGATAAGCGAGGATGATCTCATGAGAATGATGCCACTGACCAGGGGTGGCACCAACAGCATCAGGACAAGGATTGCGT
>DSBE01000017.1 GCA_011053085.1 Chloroflexota bacterium | reverse complement strand
GGAGCAGTTAACCTTGCTTGGCGGGCAAACGCAGGAAGGATTTGCGATCACGGGAAAATTCCTGCTGATGAAAAATTCTCCCTTAGCAGAACTGGGGAAGAAAGACCTGATCTGCTATCCGCGCAATGCGCTGGTTACCTTTGTCAACAACCCCTATATGCAAAAGTACAATATCAACGGGTTGGCGGCGCACACCATTCGCGATGAGCGAAAGAGATTTCTGGGGATTATCTGTGTGATGGATGTGACCGCGATTGCTCATCCTGATTACACCTGCGAATTGCTGCGTGAGGCTGCTGAAGGACTGGGCGGTTTGTTGGATAACTGAACAGATAAAGATCAACCGGCTGTGTTCGTGCTGATTATTCGGTCTTCCACTGCACCTGGCTGCTGCCGGGCAGGTCCACAAAGCCTTCAAAGGGGGCGAACAACACGTTCTTAATCGGTACGATCACATCAAAGGTGGAGGCCTGTTCGGCGGAAAAGATGACTTCGCGGGCGTCATCCTCTTCACGGATCTGCAGCACGCGCACTTTGAGAATGTATTGTTTGGCTTGCAGGTTCATGGTGATGCGCTGTTTGAAGCGGATGAAGGAGCCGGGCTGCAATGTAAGGGGGAGTTCTTTGCCGACATCAAGCTGGTAATTGTCTTTGGCGTGAATGAGGTTGTTCAAGGAATCAAACAGCAGCAGCGAGCCGGCGGGTTTGCCTTCGATGGCTTCACGCACAACCTGGAAGGTGTAGTAGATGGTGGCGGTTTCGCCCTGTTCAAACACGGTGGTGGGTTCGCCAGCCTCATTGAGCATCAGGAACTGCTCCAGCACCAGGTTGCGCTTGCGGATAGGGGCGATAGTTGGGAAGAGGTCGAGGTCGGGCCAATCGATGGCTTCGCCCTGCCAGTTGTTCTGCACCAGTTTGCGCTGGACGCGCTCGATGTGCTGCATTTGTTTGGCTTGGTCTGGCAGGCTTTGCGGGCTGAGAGTGCGCAGGCTTTTGTGGCGCATACGTCCATACAGGCGTACGCCCTCTTCTTTTTCGCCCCAATAGGCTTGCTCACCGGCATTGATGACCAGAGTCTTGTTGCAGAAATTATTGACGTACTGCACGGAATGGGTGACGAGGATAATGGTGGTGTTGTTGCGGATCAGCTCATCCATGCGGTTGTAGCATTTTTGCTTGAAGAAAATGTCGCCGACCGCCAGCACTTCATCGAGGATCAGCAGATCGCAATCGAGAAAAGCAAAGGCGGAGAAGTTGAGGCGTGAGCGCATACCGCTGGAATAGGTGCTGACCGGGTATTCGAAGAATTCGCCCAGTTCAGAAAAATCTTTAATCTGCTCGATACGGTCATCAACCTCACTGGCATCAAATCCATAGATCTTGGCGCGGTTGTAGATGTTTTCGCGCCCGGAGAGAGCAGGATTGGTGCCGGTGCCCAGTTCAAGCAGCGAGAGCAAGCGCCCGTTGGTGTGGAAATCGCCTTCCGAAGGCACCAGCACGCCGGATAGCATTTTCAACAGGGTGCTTTTACCGGCGCCGTTATGTCCCAGCACACCCAAAAAATCACCGCGCTGCAGTTCGAAGTTGATACCGCGCACAGCCCAGAAATCCTGGTGGGTCTGGCGCTTCCCCAGGGTGAGCCACTCCACGATGCGGTCCTGCTTGCGGTGATAGAGCTTGAAACGTTTGCCAAGGTTGTTGACAGTGAGAATGGGCTCGCTCATAGGTAGTCCCTGATTTCCGGTTCCAGTTTGCGATTGATGAAACTGCCGATGAACCCGAACACCACCAGCCAGATCACGATCAACAACCAGTCACGCGCCAGCGGCATCTGGTTTTCGAGGATGATGTTGCGGATGGAGTCAATGAAGGCATAGGGCGGGTTGATGCGCATCCAGAAATGAAACGCCTGCGGGAAGATGTCCAGCGTGTACATGATGGGCATGGTCCAGCGCCACAGGTGGATGACGTGATGAGTGAACTCGCTGACATCTTCGAACAACACCTGCAGGTTGGCAATCACCACGGTGATGAAGAAGCCCAGCAGCAGGAGCAGGAAAGCGCCCACCGGCAGATACAGCCAGGTCCAGCCGGGATTGATGCCGAACAAGGGATAGATGATCAACATCAGTACAAAATAGATGTTTAATTCGATGAAAGACACCAGGAATTCGATAGCGACGAACACCACGGTGGGCATTTTTATCACACGCAGCACATTGGCATTGCGCAGCAAGGCTTTGCTGCCGGTGGTGATCAGGCTGGAAAATGCCAGCCAGGGGAACAGGCCCGCGATCAAGAACAGGGCAAAGCCCTGCCTGCCATCCGGGCTGCGGTAACCGAGGATCTGTTGAAAGACAATAACGTAGATCACGGTGGTCAGCAGCGGGTTGAGGATATTCCATAGCACGCCCAGCACCGTACCGGCATAGCGATAACGGAAGGCGCTGAGGGCGTTCTCAAAAATGTATTTGCGATGACGGACGAGTTGGGTCAGCATATTGCAATCATTGTAGCATCAGCATGATTATTGGATAAGGGAGAGCAGGGCAATCTGGCGGTGCCCGACCTTAAATTTCTCAAGCCGGTGGTAATCAGGGTGGCGGATATTCTGGGCTTTGTTGGAAGCGATGGCAACCACGCTTTGGGGGGTGAGGCAGGTTTTGAGCGCACCCAGCATGGCGATGAGAGGGTCGTCAATCCCTTCTGCTGCCTGCCATTGACTGCGCCTGCCGTAAGGTGCATCGCTGAAGATGATGTCGGCTGGCTGTGGCAGGTG
>DSBE01000138.1 GCA_011053085.1 Chloroflexota bacterium | reverse complement strand
TGATCGGCGCAACGCCGGATTTGCCATAAACCAGCGCCGAACTGAGGAAGATCAACTGCTGGATTTCTTCGCGCATGGCAGCCTGCATGACTTTGACCGCGCCTGTAATGTTAATTTCATCATAGTGGTGAGGTGAGGGCGCCCAAAAGGCATCGAAACTGGCGAGATGAATCACTACATCACAACCGGATACAGCCTTAGTGAGGGCGGTATCGTCCAACAATGATCCATGTGTGACAGTGACGCCCATTGATTTCAATGTCGAAGTGTCACTATTTGGCGGTATCAGTGTGGATAAATGACAACCTCTTGTCTGCAATTTTGCGGTGGCAGCCAATCCGAGCGGAGTGTTTGCGGCGGTAATGAATATTTTCATAGAAATTGCCTCAGCGTGGGTTTTGCAGAAGTATATTATTGATTGGAGGGATTGTTTTGTGCGGTTCGGTACGACAAGATCGCCAGTTCAACACTGAGATCCTGGTTGACCACAAAGATTGATTCAGGCACTTTCAGGGTGATCGGGGCGAAGTTCCAAATGGATTGAACCCCACCAGCAACCATCAAATCGGTTACCTGCTGTGCTGCTTCGGTGGGGGTGGTGATGATTCCGATGGGTATTTTGTTGGCCATCAACATGTCAGCAAGATCGCTGATCGCATGAATAGTCAGTCCCGCGATTTGGTTGCCTATTTTTGCGGGGTCATTGTCGAACAACATTGTCAGGTGCAGGCCATATTGTTGGAAGCCCGGGAAATGAATCAAGGCATTGGCGAGATTGCCAACACCTGCCAGGGCGGCTTTTTTGGGTTGTGATAGGGCTAAAAAATGCTCGAGAGTGGCTGCCAGACGTTTGACATCATACCCGACACCCGGCCGGCCCTGGTCAGCAAGGTAGCCCAAATCCTTTCGGACCTGGGTGGAAGGAATTTCCAGCAAGATGCCCAATTCTGTTGAACTGATTTTATGCTTGCCCACCTGCATTGCCCGCACCAATTCCCGGTAATACATGGGCAAACGTTTGAGTGTAGGGGTAGGAATATCGGACAACCTTGCCTCCGTCTTGGTGTCATCCTGTTAATTAGCATACCATACTTGGGCAAAGAGTGTACACAAGGAAGATTCTGCAGGGTGGTGGATAGAAAAAAACAGGCCAGTTCAAAGAACTGACCTGTTTGATGGAAAAGCTACCGTTTAGAAACCGTAGATCTGGCCGTATTTTTGTTTCAGGTAATTGACATAGGGTTGCGGGTCAATTTTTGAACCGGTGACTTTCTCGATCAGTTCCTGCGGTTCGTATTTGCTGCCATGCACGTGAATATTGTCACGCAGCCATTGCAGGATTTCACCAAATTCGCCTTTTTCAATCTTGCCATCGATGTCGTCGATCTGCTGATTCATCACATCCCACAGTTGCACAGACACGAGGTTGCCAAGTGCATAGGTAGAGAAGTAACCGAACAATCCGTGTGACCAGTGTACATCCTGCAGCACGCCCATGGCATCGTTGGGAGGGGTGATGCCAAGAAAGGAATGCATGGTGTCATTCCAATACTCAGGCAGTTCAGCCACTTTGATCTTGCCTTCGATCAGCCCCAATTCGATCTCCAGACGCAGCATAATGTGCAAGTTGTAGGTAGCTTCGTCGGCTTCAACGCGAATTAATGAAGGTTCAACCTTATTGACAGCGCGGTAGAATTGCTCTACTGTGACGTTGCCCAATTGTGTCGGGAAGTAGCTTTGCAGGCGCGGGTAGAATTTGCGCCAGAAAGGCAGCGAACGCCCGATCAAGTTCTCCCACATGCGTGATTGAGATTCATGAACACTCAAAGAAGCAGCACCGTGCAGAGCATTTCGTGAATAAGCCGGGTTGTATCCCATTTCGTACAGGCCATGACCGCCTTCGTGCAAGGTGGACATCATGCCGGAAATCAAATCATCTTCTGCAATGCGGGTGGTGATGCGCACATCGTTGATGCTGAAGCCGCTGGTGAAGGGATGGGCGGAATAATCCTGCCGGCCGCGATTCAGGTCGAATCCGATTGCCTCTAACAATTCCATGCCAAAGTCCCACTGGCCCTGTTTCGGGAAAGTGGTGTTGAGGAAAGAATCGTCGACCTGCGGTGAGTCTTTGATGGCTTGAATGATTTCAACCTGTACCGGGCGCAGTGCCTCAAAGATCTTTTTTACATCTGCGGTCTTCATGCCAGGCTCATACATATCAAGCAGGGGGTCATAGATATGGTCATAGGGGGTGAAGAAACTGCTGCCCTCTTTGGCCAGTTCCACAATGGTCTCCAGGTTGGGCTGGAAGATTGAGAAGTCTGACTTCTGGCGGGCTTCCTGCCATTTCATCTGAGCGATGGAGGTTTCCTTGGTCCAACGCATGATGAAATCAACAGGCATGCGGGTTTGCTTGTCATAACCGCGTTTGGTGACCTTGAACCAGCGCGCGTCATCACTGTCGGGATCGAGCTGGGCGATGTGCGGCTCCAATTCCTCCAGCATTTCGCCGATGGCTGGATCGGTGGTTTTCATATGAATGATCTTGGAAAGGGTGGCAAGCGCATTGCCGCGGTCTTCCGCGCCGCCTTGCGGCATATACGTTACCTGATCCCACCCCATCACCGATGCGGCGTGTCCCAGATCGGTTAATTCTGATTGGATATCTTTTAATTTTTTGATCAACTCTTGCATTTATAGTCTCCTTATTCGTTTTCTGTGGTTGGCAGTTGCTCTGCTTTCTGCTCATCCATTTTACTCCAGACCGGGTTTGTTTGGGT
>DSBE01000164.1 GCA_011053085.1 Chloroflexota bacterium | reverse complement strand
GTCTGTAATATTACCGGGTATCACCATAGGCGAATATGCCACGATTGGCGCAGGTGCGGTTGTCACAAAAGACGTTAGGCCTTATGCAGTGGTGGCCGGTAATCCTGCCCGCCAGAAGGGTTGGGTTTGCCGCTGCGGCTTGCCGCTTGCATTTGCCGGGGGATACAGTCAATGCCTATGTGGCAGGAACTATTCATTACAAAATGAGACGGTCCAGATAGTATAAAAAAGAAATCCCCGATTGATTGGTCGGGGATTTCTTTTTTGTGATATTCATTGAAAAATTTACTTGCGTTTGCCGCCGCTGGCGATGCGTGTTCCGAGATAGATGATAATCAGAAGTCCGGCAATGGCTATACCAGCGATCATCAGGATTGGACGGGTCGAGTCAGTGACATCGTCGCGGATGTATGATCCTTCTGTGGTTACGATACTGACAGTATCACCGTTCTCCTCTGCCTCTTCAACAGGGATAAATTCCTGTTCACCAAGTACTTCGCTGACTATGGTATCAAGCACGGTTTGAGAGAATAGTGAAGAGAAGAAACCGTTTGTGGTGGTTTCCTGTACAAAGAACAGGTCACCTGAAAGGAAGGAGCCATTGTCAAGAATCTGTTGTATTCCCCAATCAAACCCTTGCTCACTGGTTCCGGTTAATATCGAGATCAGGCGGGCTGGATTTCCTTGGACTGGAATCGCCTGGATAACACCCAGATCAATGCCGGGAACCAGCTGATAAGCTGTTTGTCCAATGAGTTGTTGCAGGTTGTTTGTTCCCGCAGTGAATGGCTGCGGCAAACTCTCGTTGACTTGTTCGATGAATAGGGATGAAGTTGGCAAGCCGATCATCAGAATATCGTGGTCGGGATACTGGCTTAAGTCTACATTGTCCTCCAGACTGATGGTCACATCGAAATCGGTTGTTCTGTTGAGATTACCAAGCTGGTTATAAACATCAGCCAGAGCACTCATTTGGGCGTTGTTGGGGTTGGTTCCTAAAACCACGACGTGGTTTGGTTCAAAGGCAAAGGGAACAATCGGGTTCACAATCGGTGCGACATCTACCGCATTGGTAACTTTTGTATAGGGAATGGTAAGTTGGGAATCAGCATAAACGGTCAACCAATAGATGGCAGGATCATAGTCTTCGCAAATCAGGGTTATGTTGACCTGTCCATCGATACGAATTACGTTGACGCTACCCTGAACCACATTTTCTTTTTTAATGGTGACTTCGGCGGTTTGAATTTCGGTCGGTGTTGTATCCATCGGCAGATTGCCTACCGGCTGGTTATTCATGTACACCACCATGTTGGAAGAATTGCGGTCGATGGCGTCAGAATACAGGTAATTCACGGTCAATGTCAGGTCGTCATTGATGATTACATCGCGCGGTACGTAAAAACTAAGGAAGAAACGCTGTAAGCCAATACCCTGTGTTGTTCTTTGACGGAATCCAAGGCTTTCAAAAGTGAATAGATTTCGAGTCGCTTCGATGCCGGTGGCTTGATCAATGATAATTTCTTCCAATGGTGTCACCCCGGTGCTGCGTGGAAAGTCATAATCAACCAGCAAAAGCTGATAAGTCGCACCGATGGGGGGGCTGGCAAATGCCTTTGCGGCACGAGCGATGGCAATGTCGGTTTCACCGGTGATGGTCACAAAGGTGAAAAGCGGATTAACATTGGAAGGGATGATCTGCAACACACCAGTCTCTTCGGCAACAGGGTTGTTATTGGCAATGATGGTTCTGCCGTTGGCTGACAACCCGCTGGGCAGCAGATTTCCATTGTACAGCTGTCGCAGGAAACTATTTTCAGCAGGGAAACCGATGATGACCGCGCTTTTGTCAGCCAGGTCATCCTGTGTCACTTCGTTGCCTTTGAATACCTGGAAATTGATGTTGGTAAATGAGTTTTGAGCAATGCTGCTGGAAACCCAGGTGATGGCTTCAAGATCTGCTGCGGTGGGCTGATCAGACACGATCAAGGCAAGCGTTTCCGGGATGAATGTGTCCTGCACAAGGGGTCTCGGCAGGTTCGACAACACCCTGAAAGCTGACCGCCAGTAATAATTGATATTGATGCTTGAATCATCATAGATAGTCAGCAGCCCGTCATAATTGCAGTAGATGTCACCATCGCTGTAAAAGGCAATTTCTATGTTGTATTCGTTATAGGGATTTTCAGCGCTTAACATGGTGAGGAGAGGCGGAATCGGCATCTGCACGCGTAAATCCGTGCCTACCTCAGGGATAAACATGCCAATCAGAATTTCGTTGATATAGACTTCGATACCTGGGCGGGAAATCCAGGGATATAGTTCCTGCAGTCTCCAATAGGTTTGTTCTGCCCCGGTACTTTCCTCTGTGGCTGTGTCAGCAAAGTCATAATGAATTTCGATGAAAGAAACACCAGCAAAACGGCTGTTTGACAGGGTGTCAGTGGCACCAGGTGGGAGTTTTTCTGCTTCGCCAGACCCAGCGATCAATTGCCATTGGTTCGGAAAGTTGGCGTATAAGTTTTGCTGACCAGGATAGCGCAAAATCGTGGTTACTTCACCGATGTTGGCGAAGGTAAAGGAAGCCTGATTTTCATATTCAGTAATGTTTGGCAGGGGTGTGGGACGTGCATCCGGCGGCAAAGGCAGCGGGGTGGGCGTCGGGTCAACCTGTAATTGTGCCGAGTTTCCCTGTGCCAGGATAAAACTTGTTGGAATTGCCAGGAAAAGTAGTACTAACAACGGTAATAGAATCTTTTTATTCATAATCTTCTCCCCAGATTGCTCTGTTAGT
>DSBE01000372.1 GCA_011053085.1 Chloroflexota bacterium | reverse complement strand
GAACCCACTTGTTGAAACTGTTGCCGTTTGATTTACAGAATAGGAAAAAGTTACCCCACCTTCAATAACCGTCTGACCAACTTCTGGCTCAACGGTGGTAAGAATGTTAAGTATGTCAGATAACAATCCGCTAAACAGTCCCCCATTGTTAGTCGCCCTTCTGACCCTTGCGCAGAAGGCACAACCGCCGTTTGCCCACTGGTTATTAAAACAGGCCGACCGCCTGCGCGGCGGCATCATTCCCCTGAGCGATGAACAGCGCAAGATGATCGCCAACCTGAAAGTGGTTTTCGGCGACAATATGACTGAAAAACAATACAAAGCTACAGCGCTGAGATGTTTTTATCTTCGTTCTCAAGCGTTGTATGACTTTTTTCATTTTGTCAAAGACAAACAATCTCTGCGCGACCGAATCCACCTGACCGACGGCGCTAAAGCCATGATCAATTACCTCAAAAACACCAACAGTGGCGCCGTCGCTGTATCACCTCATTTCGTTGGTGCCGACATAGCCGGCATGGAATTGGCACAACACATTAAAAACGCACAGGCACTGTCCATCCCTAACCCATCACGCAGTTACAAGAATGAAAACATGATCCGCGCCGCTTATGGCGTCCGTGTGACCCCAGCCTCCACCCGTGCGATGCAAACTGCTATGCAGACTATCCGCGACGGCGGATTGGTAGCCGGCAGCACCGACCGCGCCAACCCTGAAGAAGAATATACTGTGCCGTTCTTCGGCAAGCCAGCGCGCCTTCCAACCGTGTATATTCGTCTTGCCATTCGTTTGCAGGTACCTGTATTTCACTTCACAGGCGTTATGAGCGATGATTACCAATATACGCTGGATGCCTCTGAACCCTTCTTTGCTGAATCCTATCCCAACCGCCAGGATGAAACCGTCAATAACCTGCAAAAAGTACTGGTACACACAGAAAATGCCATTCGAAAGCACCCCGAACAGTGGTGTATGTTCCATCCCGTCTGGCAAAACCACATCAACACAACAGAGAGAGAGAATTCCTAAATGACAAAGCAAGAAGAGAGTCTCAAGAAAAAAGCCAACCCTGAACGCATCAACAACACCCTGCTGGGCGGCATCGAAACCCGCATCGTCCACTGGTTCGTAGGCATCGCCCCGGACTGGGTAAACCCTGATATGATGACCTTGATTGGCATGATCGGCTCAATCAGTATCCTGGCGGGGTACATACTCAGCACCCGGTCGCCGTGGTTCCTGTGGCTGGCATCATTCGGCTTTTTCCTGAACTGGTTCGGCGACTCTACCGATGGTAACATGGCACGCCTGCGCCATATCGAGCGCCCGCGCTATGGCTACTTCGTGGATCATTTGCTTGACACCATCACCATGCTGATGATCTTCCTCGGCATCGGCTTTACGCCCTATGTCAGGATAGACGTAGCGCTGCTGACCCTCACCGCTTACCTGATGATGAACATCTATGTCTACGTCAACACCCAGGTGCACAAGAAATTCCAGCTCTCCTTTGCCATGTTGGGGCCAACCGAGGGCAGGCTGATGTTTGTGATTGCCAATATCTTTATGTTCTTCTTTGAATTCCCCACAGTAACGTTGTTCGCCATCGAATTCAGTTATTTCGACCTGTATTTCATCGCCTGGATGGTGTTTCTGTTCTGGTTGTTTTTCAGCAATGTAGTACGCGGCATCATCAAACTGTATAAAGAAGACCCGCCCAAAAAATACGTGAGCAAAAATAAATAATCGGTTTTGGCAGGACTGATCGCGATACAATCAAAAACGAACGCAACAACGCCAGAAAGGAATCCTTATGATTCGTGCCATGATATTTGATCTGGATGGTACCCTGGTTAAAACTGAGCGGCTGAAAGCTATTTCGTATGCCCAGGCAGCGATCGAATTGTGCCCCGCCGAAATAACAGAATCAAAGGCATTGGAAGCTTTCAAACAGGTAGTGGGACTATCACGAAAAGAGGTAGCCCAACAATTGTTAACGCAATTCCACCTCGAACAACCTGCTGCTCAATATATGCATGAATTTGGGGTAACCACACCCTGGCAGGCTTTCCTCCAAATCCGATTGCGCCACTATGAGAAAATGATCAATGACCCGCAGGTGATCAAAGATAATCAATGGCCTTATACCATGGCATTGTTACAGCAAGCCCGGCTTATGCATTGCCGGATTGGGCTGGCGACTATGTCATCCTGTCATCAGGTACGCAATATTTTAGAAGTGCTTTCATTAACTGGGGTGTTTGACTTTGTAGCAACGATCAATGACATATCTCATCCAAAACCTGACCCTGAAATATACTTCCTGGTGCGGGATGAGTTCCATGTCAGGTCAGAAGAATGTTTGGTCATTGAGGATTCTCCCGTAGGTGTCGAGGCAGCGCTTAATGCAGGCATGCACGTGGTTGCCGTTGCCACACCTTTCACCCAACATCTCCTTCACCTGTCGAATCTTTTGGCGCCAGCGTTGATTGTTGACCGACCTGAAGACCTGATTCACCAAGTTACCACTTTGGTTGCAGAGATTAATAAGGACGAGCTATGAACATCCCCTACATAACGACAGAACAAATGCGAGAAGTTGACCGATTGATGATAGAGCAATTTCACATCAGCCTGGTTCAAATGATGGAAAATGCCGGTAGAAATCTGGCAGCGCTGGCAATAGAACGATTCCTTGATAAAAATCCGAATGGGAAGCGGGTGGTCATTCTGGCAGGGCGCGGCGGAAATGGTGGAGGTGGGCTGGTGTGCGCCCGCCGCTTGCACAATTGGGGTGCCACTATACAGG
>DSBE01000080.1 GCA_011053085.1 Chloroflexota bacterium | reverse complement strand
CTATTACTTTACTCTCTTGTGAATAGTTTCAAGCGTAATTTGAAACTTCAGTTGAACATTTTTAAGTATAGGTTGAACAAGTTCAATTGTCAATACCTGCCGGGAATATTTAATATTTCTATCAACCGGCACCGTCGACAGGTATCGAAAATGATTCCCCCATATTGAATTGTATGGTTTTATAAGCGGCTCAACGGAGCGGCGCAGTAGATTCGCGCACGATCAACTGTGTCTCCACATAGATGGTCACTTTGGGTTTCTCTGGATATAATTTGCGTTCCGCCAATGCCTGCACCCCCAGCATCCCCATCCATTTTTTCTCCACGTGTATGGTGGTCAACGGCGGCGCCAGGTTCTGGGCAAGATAGGTGTTGTCAAAGCCAACCACTGAAAGATCATCAGGGATTTTCAATCCCTGGGCGGATGCTTCTTGATACACCCCCGTGGCAGTATCATCATTGCACACGAAAACAGCGGTCATATCAGAGCGGTTAGCCAACAGCCAGCGCAATCCGTCTGCCCCGCCGGTTGGATTCAAGGGCGTGTCGATCAGATAGGTCTCCGGGTCCAGTCCGTGCGCCATCATGGTCTGCAGATAGCCTTCGCGCCGTTCCAGGATACTGGTGGGTGATTTCAGGTTGGAACCAATCAAACCGATATTCCTATGACCCAACTTGAATAAATGTTCCATCGCGAGTTTAGCGCCGCCGATATTGTCAGTAACGATGCTGTCCAACGCCATCCCCGGGGCATAGCTGTCAATCAGGGTAATGGGCACATCCACTTTGTTAACCAGCACATCAACCGTCGGTTCCAACACTGTGCCCACCAGTAAAAGCGCATCGATACGCGCGTCCTTGATCATCGGCGGCCAGCGCACGGGATAATTCTGCTCATCCACATCAATGCTGGAAAACATCACACTCATATTGCGGCGGCGGCATTCCTCCTCCACCCCGGCGTAGATATGTGAATAAAAAGGATTGGTCAGGGTGATGTCATACAGGTCATGTTTGGTGAGAATGCCCACCACGGACAAACTGTCGTCTGACCCCGCGAAGGTCTGCACGCGTCGCCGTGGTTTATAGCCCAGTTTGCCTGCTGCTTCATACACAAGTTGGCGGGTTTCAGATTTCACGCTGGGATGATGGTTAAGAGCCTGCGAGGCAGTCCCGATCGACACCCCGGCGAGTTCAGCGACATCACGCAATGTGACAGACATAGTGTTTGCTCCCACAACGATAATTGAACGGGATTGAACTTTCAAATGATTATAACAGCAATAGCAGCATGACAAAGCTTTTCTTATAAATCAACGCGCCAGAATACAGGCATCAAGCCCGACCACAGGCTCTTCCAGCACTGCCCCGATGATCACGGGCACATGCATGATGGTCAGGGAAATGCCGCCAAACCGGGGGATGAACCCCAGCGCGTGACCCCCACACAATTGAAATGGCACTCATTACCCCGGTGACGACCAGTTATCTTATTCTATCGCGTGCCATGCAGTTTTTTCATATAGAATGAGAGTGGATTGAGTATATGAGAAATTATCCTTCGAGAAATTCTATGATCAAATGATCGCCTGTTGCCTGCACCACATTTCCATCACCGTCAAATACTCCGCCATGAATCTGCAACACCTGACTGTTGCCATGCAGGGCGACCGACCAATGGCTTGCCATTCCTTCTATCAAAGACACCGTGATTAGTGGCTCTTCTCGTTTCACGACAAAACGGGCTGCCAGGGTGCCATCCAGCGCAGGGATATCCACCACCCGTTCATTGCCATCTTCAAAATGATACAGGTGCAGCGTGACTCCATCAGCATAATCATAATCCGGGCGGTCGTCGTTATTGCCCATAGGGATGACGGCATTTGGCCGCACCAGCAGCGGCAGTGAAAAGACATCATGCTGTGCTTTGAGCCAGCGCCCGCCTTCGACCAGTTCTCCGCCAAGCAGGTTTCCCCAGGTTCCTTCCGGCAGGTAATACCCCACTTCGCCGCCGGCATGGAAGACCGGCGCCACCAGCAGGTCTGCACCCAACATATACTGTCGGTCAAGGGTATCGCAGGCGGGATCATCGGGAAATTCCACGATCATCGCCCGCAGCATGGGTGTTCCCGATCGGTGGGCTTCCACCGCAGCACCATACAGATAGGGCATCAGGCGGCATTTTAATTGTGTGAAATGCCGCAAAACATCAACCGCTTCTTCATCATACAGCCACGGCACGCGGTAAGAGGTGGAGCCGTGCAGACGCGAGTGCGAACTCAGCAGGCCGAACGCACACCACCGTTTGTACACTTCTGCCGGGGCGGTCTGCTCAAATCCGCCGATGTCATGGCTCCAGAAGCCGAACCCGGACAACCCCAGCGACAGGCCTGCCCGCAAAGTTTCCGCCATCGAGATAAAGCTGGCGGTGCTGTCACCGCCCCAATGCACCGGGAACTGCTGACCACCCGCAGTGGCGCTGCGTGCGAATAAGACCCCCTGCCCTTTGCCAAGTGTTTCTTCCAGCAATTCAAAAACGGTCTGATTATAGAGGAAACTATAGTAGTTGTGCATGCGCACGGGGTCGGCGCCGTTGTGATAGACCACGTCGGTGGGGATGCGTTCGCCGAAATCGGTTTTGAAACAGTCCACGCCCATTTCCACCAGCGTGCGCAGTTTGTCCGCATACCAGGCGCGCGCTGCCGGATTGGTAAAGTCCACCAGTCCCATGCCCGCCTGCCACAGGTCACATTGCCATACCGAACCATCCGACCGCTTGAGCAGGTAGCCATGTTGCTTGCCTTCCTCGAACAGTG
>DSBE01000361.1 GCA_011053085.1 Chloroflexota bacterium | reverse complement strand
TTGCAGCAGCGTTGATTGCCATGTTTGGGGGATATTACCTGGTCTATTATTCAGCCATTGAATCCTTCGGTCTGGTGATGGTTGCCGGTTTCGGGTATTTTTATTGTGTGTCAACTGTTTGCCGTAACTCACCCAAAAGACCTTTATACGTAAATGCCGTCGTTGCCGGGCTTTTGGCAGGATTGTTACATCTATCAAGGGCGGAGGGCCTGCTTTGGGCGATTATGATCCCGGTGTTCTATTTTGTCACCTTCTTTAAGTGCCGTGAGAGTGCCAGGTACCCTTGGGATGTTTTCATTGCTGTATCGCTAACCTCTGTTGGTGCATATCTATTGGTCATGTTTCCCTGGTACGTGCGCAATGTCTCGTTGTGGGGAAGCTTAACACCGCCTGGCTCTTCACTAAGCCTTTGGCTGACCAATTACAACGATCTGTTCTCCTATCCTGCCAGCGTTTTAACACCGCAGCGATGGTTTTCTCAAGGCGTCTCGTCCATTATTACGGCGAGACTGTCATCTCTGGGAAACAATCTATTGACTTTTGCCGGTGTGCAAACCATGATCATTTTCCTCCCTTTTTTTATAGTTGGTGTGTTGAAGAAAAAACACCAGACCTGGGTTACCAACAATCTGATTGGCTACGGAATTCTGTTGGGCTTTATGAGTGTGCTTTTCCCCTTTGCTGCCAGCCGGGGAGGTTTTTTACACGCATCCAGTGCTTTTTCTGTCTTTGTATGGATCATGACGGCAGTCGGACTGAAGGAAGTTATTACGAAATTACCGACCAATAAAAATGTGGCAAAACACCAGTTGGAAAACTTGGTGTTGGTGATGCTTGTGGTGATAACAGGAGTAATTTCCTTGTATTTATTCTCAATACGTGTGGTCGGAGAGTTTGATCAACCGTTGGCTTGGAGGCAACCTGCGAAAGAATTTATGGCTATAGATAAAGGACTCACCATGAATGGTATTTGGGAGGAAGACATCATCTTTATCAATGACTCGCCCAGCTTTCACTGGATATCAAACCGGCCAGCGCTTGTCATTCCCAATGGCGATGAAGACGTTCTTTTGGCAGCAATGAACCGATATCAAGCAAAGTATCTGGTTCTACAAAAAAACCATCCGCCAGGTCTATCTGATTTGTTCGCCAATCCAGAACAGAGTGATTCTTTCGTGACGATCGAACAAACCTCTGACTGGAAAATTTTGGAAACCAAATGATATGAATTGCAAAAGTGATCGGGTTGTTTGTCTGGTATTGATCATCGTGGGCCTGGTGTCGTTCGGCATTTATCTTGTTTCTTCTTATAACCACATCGGAGAATTTGGTTACCCGGTAGACGATGCCTGGATTCACCAGACCTACGCACGCAACCTGGCTGACTTTGGAGAATTTTCTTTTATCCCCGGTAAAACTTCCGGGGGTTCCACCGCGCCACTTTGGACAGGATTGTTAGCAGTCTTCCATTTGCTTGGCAGTGGTCCGTTTTGGGGAACATTCGTCGTTGGTCTCATTTTATTTGTGAGCGCAGCCTTCTGTTTTCAACAACTTGCCATCAGCCTGATAAAAAGCGATCAAATGAGCTCAGTTAACCGTTCCGTAGTTTTTGGGTTTGGTGCCTTCTTCTTGCTCGAGTGGCATATGATCTGGGCAGCGCTTTCGGGCATGGAAATTATGTTGTTTGTGGCTCTGTTTTTATTTGTGGCCCTGCTTTTAGCGAAGGGTAAATATTACGCACTCATCGGCTTTCTTTCGGGTGTCATTATTTGGGTGCGTCCTGACGGGCTTACATTGTTTGGGCCTGTCATGTTCACCATCATCCTCTCAAAAAAGAGACACGAAATTTTGCCTGCCATCACCAAATTCTTGTTAGGGTGGCTGCCGGTTATGGCTGGTTATCTGGCCTTTAATTTTCAAACGGCTGGTACACTGTTCCCCAATACTTTCTACGCCAAACAGGCGGAATATGCCGTATTGTTCAATCAGCCATTACTATCAAGGTTTGGCAATCTGCTTTTTCAACCTTTCGTTGGCGCTGCTGTTCTGCTGATCCCTGGTATTATCTTTGAAGTTTTCTTTGCGATTAAGAACAGGCAATGGTTTGAGGTTGCATTATTCTTATGGGCAGGGGGCTATGTAGCAATATATGCGTTGCGCTTGCCAGTAACTTATCAGCATGGACGCTATATGATGCCGGTGATGCCCGTATTCTTTTTGTTGGGCTTGCTTGGAACATTCCGGGGATTGATGGACATACGGGTGACGGAGCGAAGAAAAAAACTGATTCAATTTGGCGTTGGAGCTTCCATCAGCCTGCTGACGGCAGGCTTCTGGTGGTTGGGTATGGAGACGTATCGTGATGATGTCGCCATTATCCATGAAGAGATGGTGGAGACGGCCAGATGGATTCAGATGAATCTTCCTGATGATGCTTATATAGCCGCCCATGATATCGGTGCTTTGGGATATTTCGGAGATCGTGACATTTTTGATCTGGCGGGATTAATATCTCCTGAAGTAATCCCTGTAATTCGAGACGAAGAAGCTTTGATTAGGCTGATTGAAAAAAGTGGAGCAGAATACCTGATGACATTTCCCGAGTGGTATAACACCTTAACGCTAAAAACTGACTTAATCTACCAATCAGAAGGCGAAACAGTCCGCCTCCATGAACATGCAAATATGGCGGTTTACCAATATAATTGGACTGAAAAGGATGAACCAAATCGTGAGTAACAAACCAATTCTGCCACTTGTCTTCTTCTGCACTCTTCTCTCTCTGATTGGATGGAGCGGGCTTGGATTGATCATTTT
>DSBE01000221.1 GCA_011053085.1 Chloroflexota bacterium | reverse complement strand
GCCAACTGCTGCGCGAACTGGCCGCCCAAACCGCGGAGATCGCCGCCCTGCCCGTGCAGGAAGAAAAACGCGCCCTGTGGCGCCAGTTGAACGCCCTGCAGCCTGCACGCCCGATGGTGATGATCGACCAGGTGTGCTGGCACGAGATGAATGTCAATGATGAATTGACCCTTCGCTGTGAAAACGAAGAAGCGCGCCAACTGGAACAACGCCTGCGGCGCCAGCTGTTTCAATGGCGGCATTTCCCCGTGGATATGGTGGTGGAACCGTTCCTGCAAATCCCCAAGGCCATCCACAACAGCGGTTTCGGCGTACTGGTGGATGAACATGTCTCGGTGTCTGATCCACACAACGACGTGGTCGGGCATGCCTACGTGAACCAGTTCCAGAACATGGATGACCTGGAAAAGATCAAAACCCCACGTATTACCCATGACGAGGCGGAAACCGAACGCCGCATGGCGGTGGCGCATGAGCTCTTTGACGGGCTGATCGAGGTGCGCGCGGCAGGCTATGACCCCTACCTCTCGTTGTGGGACCCGATCGCCACCGTTATGGGGGTGGAAGGCGCGCTGTGGGGGATTATGGACCAACCCGAGCTGATACACGGCATCTTGGGGCGCATGACCGACGGCTACCTGAGCATGCTTGACCAGCTGGAGGAACAGGGGCTGTTGTGCCAGCCGCAGAGCCTGATCCACTGCACCGGCGCCTGGACCGATGAACTACCCGCTGCGGGTTATGACCCCGCCAAACCGCGCACCAAAGATATCTGGATGTTCGGCCTGGCGCAAATGCTCTCCACCGTTTCGCCGCGCATGTTCCAGGAATACGAGGTCGATTATGCCAGCCGCATCTGCGAACGCTTCGGTCTGGTTTATTATGGCTGCTGCGACCCGCTCGACAAGAAAATGAAACAGGTGCGCATGATCCCGCAGGTGCGCAAAGTCTCCATGAGCCCGTGGGTTGACCAGCGCCGCGGCGCGCAGGAGATCGGGCAGGATTTCGTCTTTTCGCGCAAACCCTCGCCCGCCTTGTTGGCGTGGGACCGCTTTGACGCGGACGCCGTGCGCGCTGACCTGCAGGCAACCGTCGATATCTGCCGCGAGAACAACACCCCGCTGGAACTGATCCAGAAAGACATCAGCACCGTGCGCTACGAACCGCAGCGCCTGTTCCAATGGGCGGAAATCGCCATGCAGGTTGTGGGGGCAGCCTGAGTTAACATTCACCCTAACTCAAAATAATAGAATTATTTTCTTTTTGTCCCCCCTCAGCCGTCAAAATGATAGCATTTTGACGGCCACTCCCCCCTGATTTTTGCAATCAGGAGGGAGAAAAAATAATGGAACGTAAAATCGGGGTCCCTTCCCGCAAGAAAAACGGAAAGGGACAGAATCCAGATGAGGTTTTTTTATCTGGATTCAGGGTTAGGATGGCTTCATAACCAACTTGTATATTCAATTATTGATTTTGCAGCCTGAGGTCTGTAACCTTTCTCATCTAAACAACCATCCCGCCTGCTATAATCAAATCAACCAATAGTTTCGACCAAGAAAGGCGGCAGGTATGACCATCCGAACCGTGAAAAAGATTTACCCCGGCAGCCCCTCCATTGACGGCGCCGGCGTGCACTTGAACCGCATCTTTGCCAACCAGGACGTGGAAGCGCTGGACCCCTTTTTGCTGCTGGATTTCTTCGACGCCGATGACCCCCGGCTCTATCTGAAAGGCTTCCCCTGGCACCCGCACCGCGGCATCGAAACCATCACCTACCTGGTGGAAGGGCTGCTGGAGCATGGCGACAGCCTGGGCAACAGCGGCGTGATCGAACCACTGGGCTGCCAGTGGATGACGGCCGGCAGCGGTATCATTCATCAAGAAATGCCGCAGGCTGCCGATCACATGCTGGGCGCGTAGTTATGGCTGAACCTGCCCCGCGCTGACAAGATGACCGATCCCACCTACCGCGAAATCACCGCCGCCGATCTGGCGGTATATGAAGACGCAGATATGCTGGTGCGCGTGATCTGCGGTGAGTTCATGGGCAAGCAGGGCCCTGTCAAAGGAACTTTCGTTGATCCGTTCTATTTCGATGTCACCATCCACCCCGGCGGCGCCTTTGCCAGGGACATTCCGGCAGAGGAAACCGTCTTCCTGCTGCTGCTGTCCGGTAGGCTGCACTTTGAGGATGGCAAGCACTACGACCCGACCGGCGCGCGCGGCATCCTGCTGACCGCAGGTGAACAAATCCACATCACATCAGCCGAGGGTGCGCGCTTTCTGCTGATGGCGGGTAAACCTCTGCATGAGCCGGTCGCCTGGGGCGGCCCGATCGTGATGAACACGCGCGAAGAACTGCGCCGGGCGTTCCGCGAAATCGACGAAGGCACCTTCATCAAGAAGAAATGATCTGAGAACCCGGTTGTTTAATGAAGTCCAGTTTATTCTCGTAAACTGGACTTCTAGTTTATGATGAAGGCTTCTGTGTAGAAGCTCAGTTTCTTCCAACCGCAGGTTGGGCACCTGAGTTTCTACCTCTCTCTTATGCCAGTTGCTCGTACAGCTCGTACTGCCGGATCAGGGCGCATTTTTCCGGCAGAATACAGAACCACATTCAAGACACACAAACCAGCAGGCTTCATTTTGAGAATTTCCCCACAAATGATGTACATTTCCTGCAAGCGCAGGTTTGTTTGTTATAATTCGAACTGTCTGCAAACCCTAATCCTAAAAACAAACGACATCACCGCCCGGTAGATGTTCAGGAGAGTGACATGGATATTTTCCAAAAATGTTATGACTATACCCTTGTGAATG
>DSBE01000210.1 GCA_011053085.1 Chloroflexota bacterium | reverse complement strand
CGGCAACCTTGCCGGTGCCGAATGTTTCCACGTTAATGCTCAGCGGGTGCGCCACACCGATGGCATACGCCACCTGGATCTCGCAACGAGAGGCCAATCCGGCAGCAACAATATTCTTTGCCACCCAACGCGCTGCGTATGCCCCTGAACGATCCACTTTGGTGGCATCTTTGCCTGAGAATGCACCACCGCCATGGCGCCCCATCCCGCCATACGTATCTACGATGATCTTGCGGCCGGTCAAGCCAGCGTCACCCAACGGCCCGCCTATGTGAAAACGACCGGTCGGATTCACATAAATATCAGCAGTATTGGCATCAAACAATTCTTCTGGCAAGATGGGTTTGATCACATGTTCGATTACCGCCTGGCGAATTTCGTCTTGTTCAGCGTTGGCAGCATGCTGTGTGCTGATCAAAACCGTGGGAATGCTGACCGGTTTGCCATAACTATACTCAACCGTCACCTGGCTTTTGCCATCTGGATAGATGAAAGGGACTGTGCCGTCCTTGCGCACCGCGGCCAATTGGCGGGTCAGCTTGTGGGCATAATAGATCGGGGCAGGCATCAAGGTCGGGGTTTCATCGCAGGCATAACCAAACATCATGCCCTGGTCGCCAGCCCCCAGCTTTTCAATGTCTTCTTCCGTCAATTCTCCCCGTTTGGCTTCTAATGCTTCATCAACGCCCTGGGCGATGTCCGTCGATTGCTGCGCTATGGCTGAAATCACGCCGCATGTTGCGCTGTCGAAACTTTTCTTGCCGCGGTCATACCCGATGCCTTTGACAACGTCGCGCACTAATTCGTCAAAATTGACGAACGCTTCTGTGGTGATCTCACCCAAAATCATGACATACCCGGTCTTGGTGGCGCATTCGCAAGCCACCCGCGACAACGGATCCTGTGTCAAACAGGCGTCCAACACCGCGTCACTGATCTGGTCGCACATCTTGTCAGGGTGGCCTTCGGTCACCGACTCCGAAGTGAATAAGTACTTCTTTGCCTGCATAAATGAACTGCTCATGTTTTAATTACCTCCATGGTAGTAAATAAAAATGCCCCGCGCATGATTTCAGGGGGACATTTTCCGAGAAAGGCTGTCCTCCTATCGTCCAGATGTTTCTTGATTGATCGTCATTTCAGATCATCTGCCGGAATTAGCACCTTGGTTGATTCATCAGGTTGCTGAGGTTTCAAAGGGCCGGTCCCTCCACCTCTCTGGATAGAAGCTGCCTGGGGCTTCATTCAATTGTTGAATTATTTTAGCTGGTATCTTTCTGTATGTCAATTTGGCACGCCTGGAACGCAAGAAATAGTGTTCAATCAGACAAATTTGTAGAGGAAACGTATAAATATTTCACTGCATCAGATTGTTCAGTCATTTATGCGAGTGGTAAGAATAAAACCAGTACCTGATACCCGATTGCCATGGTCCACAGATGCGTATCAATCCTGTCCAGTACCCCCCCATGCCCCGGCAGCAGATTGCCGGTGTTCTTCACGCCCGCCCAGCGTTTGAACATACTCACCCCCA
This sequence comes from Chloroflexota bacterium, assembly GCA_011053085.1. GTDB lineage: Bacteria > Chloroflexota > Anaerolineae > Anaerolineales > Anaerolineaceae > SpSt-1165. The sequence goes on along the minus strand of DSBE01000210.1, from coordinate 1,318 downwards.
GGTCGCCGATGATACTGACCACATACAGCAATCCCGCGAAAACCATCGCACACCCAGGCTTGAATAAGAACCACGCAGGAGCAACCAATGAGAACACCAATCCAACCAGGGCAGCCATCATAAAACCACTGACCACACCTTCCCAGCTTTTGTTGGGGCTCACATAACGGCCCAGTTTGTGTTTCCCCCATTGTTTACCGATCATGTAAGCAGCCGTATCTCCCATGGCGGTGATCGCCATGAAGAAAAAGAACCACCAGCCGCCGTTTGCCAGCTGGCGTGTGAAGATGAAATGGCGTCCCAATCCGCCAATATAGACTACCCCACCAAGATGGATCAGGAAATCTACTGGTAGTTGCGAGGTGCCGTTTTCATACTGAATAATGGCATACGCCATGCCAAGGAACAGAAATACCAGCCAGAACCAGTGATCAAACTCTATTCCCCAAATAGAGCCCAAACCTGCAAAGACGACGATCCCGCCGATGGTGATCCAATGAGCGGGCTGAAATCCTTTTATCTGAAAAAGCTGGTTCCACTCGTATCCTGCTGCCGCCAGCACCAACGTAATGAACACAGCGAAAGGCCACCTGCCCAGCCAGATCATCACAAAAATCAGTGGGAGAACAATCAAAGTGGTAATGACTCGCTGTTTCAATCCCCACCTGACCCGGTCATCAACTTATTTGCTCAGAGGTTTTGCCAAAGCGCCGCTCACGTGAGGCAAAATCCACCAACGCTTTGTGGAACTCTTCACGGCCAAAATCTGGCCAATACACCGGTGGGAAATACCATTCGGCATAAGCAGTTTGATACAGCAGAAAGTTGCTGGTGCGGTACTCTCCCGATGTGCGCACCACCAGATCCGGATCCGGCACCTCAGCCGTGAACAAAAAACGACTGATGGTTTCTTCGGTGATGTCTTCTGGTCGCAATCCAGCCTTAACAATCTCCTGCACCGCATATACAATCTCATCCCGCCCGCCGTAATTCCAGGCGATGCAAATATCCAGCACCTGATTGTTCTTCGTCATATCCATCGCCTGAATCACCTTCTCCATGATCGGTTTCGGCAGCCGTTCCAACCTGCCGATATGCCGCAGCCGGACACCCTGGCGGTGCAATTCAGGCAATTCTCTTTCCAGCGCATCCGCCAGAATATTCATCAACCCCTTAACTTCGTCCTCTGGCCGGTTCCAGTTCTCGGTGGAAAACGCATACACCGTTAGATAGCGCACCCCGAATTCGACACAGGCGCGAATGATCGTACGCAGGTTCTCCGTGCCGGCGCGATGACCGAAAATGCGTGGTCTTCCTT
>DSBE01000091.1 GCA_011053085.1 Chloroflexota bacterium | reverse complement strand
TGATATTGTCCGCCTTGACCATTTCCGCGGCTTTGGCGCTTATTGGGAAATACCGGCGGGAGAAGAAACGGCCATCAACGGTCAGTGGAAGAAAGGCCCCGGAGCACATTTCTTTGATGTCATGCAGGAGGCTTTTGAAGGCAGGCTCCCGATCATCGCTGAAGACCTGGGCGAGATCACCGAAGATATCTTCGAATTACGCGACCAGTTCGATCTGCCGGGTATGAAGGTGCTGCAGTTTGCCTTTGCTGGCGACAGTACCGAACCTTTTCTGCCGCACAATTACCCGGAGAACTGCGCTGTTTACACCGGGACGCATGACAATGACACCACGGTCGGCTGGTACCAGAATTCCTCGACCGAAGCAGAACGCGACATGTGCCGCCGTTACCTGGCGCGAGATGGGCATGATATCGCCTGGGACATGATTCGGGCTGCGTGGTCTTCCGTGGCAGATATTGCCATTGCACCGCTACAGGATTTCTTAAACCTGGGCACCGAAGCGCGCATGAATCTGCCCGGTACGTTGGGCGGTAACTGGCAATGGCGGCTGATACCCAACCAACTGCATGACTTTGTCAAAGCACGCATCAAAAGCATGAATGACCTTTACAACCGTCCTGACCGGCGCACCGGCAAGTACGTAGTGAACAAGGTTGGCAATGACGAAGGTCGCGGTGTCAACACTGATTGATAAAAGTGGAGTAATAAGAATCAGGGCAGGTTGTCAACCTGCCCTGAGCTATTTAATCAAGTTGTGATGTACAGTTGGGGCAGCGGGTGGCTTCGATAGGGATTTCGGTGAAGCAAAAGGGGCATTTTTTGGTGGTCGGTGCCGGTGCGGGGGTCTCCTCACCTTTTTTATTGAGCTTGTTCATGCCCTTGATGATCAGGAACATGGCAAAAGCGACAATGAGGAAGGTGATGATGTTTGACAGGAATACGCCATAGTTCAAACTGACCGCACCGGCTGCTTGGGCATCTGCGAGTGAGGCATACGGAGCGGCAGGATCACCAGCCTTGATAATCAGAAACAGGTTAGAGAAATCAACACCACCCAACAACAGCCCGATCGGCGGCATAATGATGTCTGTGACCAGCGAGTTAACGATAGTGCCAAAGGCGCCGCCCATAACAACCGCTATGGCCAGATCTACCACGTTGCCTTTTACAGCAAATGCCTTAAATTCCTCAAAAAATTTTTTCATTCTCAGCACCCTTTCTTAACCAGTTTGTAACTCTTGAATCCATTATAGCAATTTTGAGGCAGTATAGCTAAGAGTGATACTCAGTTTGAGCGAGACGAAAGATAAATGCCTAATAAAATCAGAAGGCCGCCGACAGCTTCTATGGGCGTGGGGGTTTCTTGCAGAAACAAAAAAGCCAAAAATATGGTGCCGATGGGTTCGCCCAACAAGGATATCGAAACAAAGGTGGTTGGCAGATAGCCTAACGCCCAGTTATAAGTAGTATGCCCGATGATTTGTGGAATGAGTGCCAGCAAAAATGCCCACAAGAAAAAGCGAGGGGAGTAAGCAAACAACGATTGATTGGTGATCAGACAGGCAAGCAGCAAACAGACGGCTGATGCGCTGTAGACGATATATACGTACAGCATGGTCTGGGTGGTTTCACGGACCTTGCGGCCGATGACCAGATAAGCGGCGGCGAACCAGGCGCCAGCCAGCGCCAATAGATTGCCGGTCAACGAGGCGCGGTTCAGGAAAACCTCCCTCAAATCACATTGCAGTCTACTGGATGTGATAGCGCAGCTTTGCGAGAGGGCAACCACAATGCCGCCTGCCATGGCAAGCAGCAGGCCAAGGATCAATCCTCGTGAAAGCCTCTCCTTCAGAAAAACCACCGATGCGATCGCAACCCACAACGGGGTGGTGGTGACCAGCACAACGGAGGACGCCACAGAAGTCAGGCTGAGCGAGGTGATCCATGAGGCGAAATGGAAGGCAAGCAGCAAGCCAGCGAGTGCCATCGGGAGAAATTGGCGTATAGTGATGGCGAACAGGTCTTTGCGGAAACGCCACAGGATGAAAGGTGTCAGCAATAAACTGGCTATCGTCAAGCGATAAGTGGCGACCACCAGCGAAGGGGCTTCACGCTGTGCAAAACGGATAAAAAGCGAGGCCGTCGAAACAGCGAGGATGCCGACGATGAGTACAATGCGGGGCGGGATTGATGGTTTGTCGGTGGTTGTCATGGGTCAGGGACAGGCGAAATTCAGGTGTTCATCATAGGTGCGGGAAAAGTTGTGTTCTCCAGAGCCGTCACATTTGGCACGGAAAAAGTAATAGTCGCTTTCGGCAGGGTCGGCAACGGCCAGCAGGGCATTGTGAGAAGGCGCGCAGATGGGGGTTGGCGGGAATCCTTCGTAGCGATAGGTGTTGTAGGGGGAATCAATCTGGTCAAAACCGGCTGGCAGCGGGTTGATCCACCAGGTCTCTTGTCCTTTGTCATACCCGATGGCATACTGCAAAGTCGGGTCAGTTTGGAAACGCATGTTGGCTTCAATGCGGTTGTAGAACACGGAGGCGATCAAGGGCATCTCAGCGGGTGATAGGGCTTCTTTTTCGACCATGGAAGCCATGATAAGCGCCTGGTATAGGCTGAGCCCATTGTTTTGATAAGCAGTCAGTAATTCAGGCGTTAAGTTTCGTTCCATGCCGATCAGCATGGCGATCAGGATTTGTTTCTCATTGACGGCGCTACGCTCGACGACGTAATCACCGGAAAGCAGCAGTCCTTCGAGGCCATTCTCAATTGGCAGGGGTGAGGTGATATCATACTGCTGGGGGTGCCTGGCCATGTCGAGGAACAGGGCTGTATCGATCGGCCAATAGG
>DSBE01000378.1 GCA_011053085.1 Chloroflexota bacterium | reverse complement strand
GCCAAATGGATCTGTTCCCCACCCATGCGTACCCAGGATGATAATGAAAGCATCTGGCAGGCGCTGACCGACGGAGTGATAGATACCATTGGTACGGACCATTGCCCCTTCTTTTTCAATGGCAGCCAGCCGATGATCTATGAAGGTGAGCCAGTGAAAATCGCTGGTAAGGAGTTAGGCGCAGATGATTTTACGAAAATCCCCAATGGGCTGCCTGGTGTTGGCGACCGCCTGCCAGTATTATGGACAGAGGGGGTTGGAAAGGGCAGGCTCACTGCCCAGCAGTTTGTGGCGATGACCAGCACCACACCTGCCAAGATTTTTGGCATGTACCCGCGCAAAGGAGCCATTCAACCAGGTTCTGACGCAGATATGGTTCTATGGAATCCAGAGAAAAAGGTTGATTATGGCGTCAAGGTCGCCCACCATCGCACAGATTACAATTTGTTCGAGGGTTGGCAGTTGACTGGGTACCCGGTGAAGGTGTATTCACGCGGTGAGTTAATTGTGGATGGTGAAACGTGGTATGGCAAACCTGGCCGTGGGGAATTTCTACACAGACAACCATTCTCGTTAACAGATGTAACAGGCTGATTCAAGGGTCAAACGTATGTTGTTGAATTTGCTTCCTATTGCGTTTTTGTTGATGACGGTGTTGATTTTGATTATAGTCAGCCGAACGCAGGCGCAAGTGGGAACCTTGTGGCTGGTCTTCACCGTGGGGGCACTCCTATCCTTTGGGACGATCACTGCCATTCGCTGGCTGCAGCCGGCGATGATCACCATTGAGGGATGGGTCATGGTTGGGACTAACCCAATTGATCTGGTATTTGGTTTTGATAACATCACATGGGTGTTCGCCTTTGCGTTGGCCACCTTGCTTTTGGGGGTTGCGTTTACATTAGCGATTCGTCTGGACCTGGTGCAACGGCCACAAGAATGGACAATTGAACTATTATTTGTGGCGATGGGTTTACTTCCTATCATGGCGCAGAACCTGATGAGTCTGGTAGTAGCCTGGACAATACTGGACTTCTTCGAATTGCTTATCCATGTCAGTGGTTATACCCCTGAAAGGATCAACCGCCAGGCTGTGATGGCATTTGCGGTACGTATGGGGGGTTCCTGGTTATTAATCGCTGCGCAGGCAACCAGCGAAACAGGATTTCAGCAGGTCATGAACTTCTCCAACTATGACACCGGCAGTGCGCTTTTGTTGTTGTTGGCAGCTGGTTTGCGGCTGGGCATTTTTCCAGTATTTATGCCTTTCCAACAAGAGGCTGCCCTGCGCAGAGAGTTTGGTGCTATCCTGCGTTTTGTGGTTTCTGCCTCAAGCCTGGTGCTGTTAACCCGTCTTTCAGCATTGGTGATCCCTGGCGGTTGGGCGATAGCCTTATCAGCTTTTGCTCTCATTGGCTCATTGGGGGGTTCTGTGCTGTTCTTGTTGAGCAGTTCTGAGTTAACCGGGCGAAATTATTGGATTGCCGCTCTGGCAGGCATGGCGGTGGTATCTGTGGTGCGCGGCAGGGCGGATGCTGCGTTAGCCTGGTCGATTGTGTTGCTGCTTACAGGCGGTTTTTTGTCACTGCATTCGGAGAAACAGAATCAATATGTTTTGTTGGTGATTATTGCCTTGCTTGGTATTAGCGGTTTGCCGTTTTCTGCCTCCGCCGCAGGTTTCCAGGGGCTGGTCGTACTTCCGTTCAGCCTGTTGGATGTGCTTTACCTGATCGCGCAGGGTATCCTTTTGTTAGCTTTCCTGAAGCAGGGCTTACGAATCGAGGATACGAACGAGAAGGCAGAGGGGTGGATGAAAGCCGTATATCCCCTGGGTTTATTGCTGTTGGTTGGGGGGCAATGGGTCGCTCTCATTGATTCCTTTTCTATAGCAGTGCCATCTTTCTGGTGGTTGGCCATTTTTCCATTGGCAGTTTCGCTGGCAGGATATGGTCTGATGGTTCGCTTTGGTTTGCAAAATCCTCTGCAAGTTCGTGAAGATTCAACCTTGGCGCAAGCGCTGGCAGGTGAAAGCGTGCTGTATCCTTTCATTGAAAAGCTTTATTTTTTTGCAAAATCTGCGGTTGGTTATATGACAGCGGTTTTGCAAGGCGATGCCGGGTTGTTGTGGATGATGTTGTTGTTCCTGATGATTTTGACGATCATCATACGGGGAGTGTCATAATGGACTTTGCCCTGGTGGAACCTTATGCTGTTGTGGCAGCCCTGGTATCTGCTTTGCTATTGTTGCTGACACAGAACTGGCGCATGTTTTTATTCGCTATGGCGCTGCAATACCTGGCTGCTTTCTTCCTGGTTGGATTGGTCTGGGCGCCGGGTTTGGCAGCAGTAAAGGTGGTGGTTGGGTGGATGGCGGTGGCTGTGATTGGTGCCGTAAAACCTGCGCAAGGGATTAATTTTCAGTACCATTCGTCTAAAATGGGGGTGTTGTTTCGTTTTATCGCTGTTGTGATAGCTGGACTGACTGTGTTTACCATCACACCATTGACCTCTGAGTGGATGGGTATTCAACAACGCACCCTGTTCCCAGGATTGATGCTGGTCACAAGCGGCTTGCTGCAATTGGGGCTGACCGGTCAGCTGGTGCGCAGATTTGTAGGCGTCCTGTCAGTGTTGGTTGGTTTCGAGATTATCTTTGCTTCCTTGTCAAGTTCTGTCTTGTTGGCGGGGTTAATGGGGATGATCCATCTGGGCATTGGATTGGCACTTTCCTATTGGATTACGGTTGACAATGAGATGCGGGGAGAAACACCAGCATGAGCGCTCCCGTCTTGTGGATTATCGCCCCGCTATTGATTGCTTTGTTTTTCTTATTGTTGGGGAGAATACCAGGGGTTTCT
>DSBE01000099.1 GCA_011053085.1 Chloroflexota bacterium | reverse complement strand
GGAATACACCCAGGGCTACTCGCCCGGGACAGCCACCCTATTTTTCCCGCAGAATGACCGCATTATCTTTGGCGGCCGGCCTACCTTCCGTTGGAGCATCGTTCCCGATGCAACCAGTTACCAGATGCAGTTACTGCAATCTGACGCCATTATCGGCGATTGGACAGTCGGCACTGATGTGGGCACGAGCGACCAGTGTGAATACCGCATTCCATTGATATTGACACAATATGACGCCTACCAGTGGAAAATCCGTGCCATTCGACATGGGATAGAGGGGAGTTGGAGCGACACATTCACGTTCCATTACACCCAGCTCTCGATCCCCACCATGGTTTCACCAGAAAACAACAGTAGCACCGAGAATTCATCGCCAGAATTCGTTTGGCAGACGGTACCCGGAGCAACCTTCTATCAATTCCAATTGAAGACTGTCGAAGACACACTCGTTTATAACATCCTCGCTCCCCAAGGCTCTCTTTGTAGCATCGAGGCCTGCGTCCTCACCTATCCAACCAACCTGCCTGCCGGTGAGTACAAATGGCATGTGCGTGGGCGTAACGGTGGCAACTATTCGCGCTGGTCACCTTACTGGAACCTGACAGTCACTGCCGCCCCATCTCACGAATTCGACTTTGATGGCACTGCGCCCGGCTGGGTTGACCCATTCGGGCGGTGGAGTTTCTTTAATGACAGGGCCTATCGCGGTCAACCCGGCGAATCAATCCACCTCTCAGCCGTCACCTATTATGATGTTGCCTTCGAAAATGCCGCCTTCACCTCACATGCCCGATCTGTCGGCGTCAACAGCAGCAATGGCTTCAGCCTGATCTTTCGAGCCACATTTGACGAGTCCGGCCAACTTCAGCAAGGCTACACCATCGATATACAGGGTAGCAACGATGGCATCACCATCAGCGGCTGGTACAATACAGTCGGTTCTTCAACAACCCCCACCAATGCGTTGATAATGCCAGCAGCCTCAGTGTCAGGTATCGAAATCGGCTTATATAACACCTACGACCTGGTAGTACAGGGCAACCAGGCAAATGTTTTCATCAACGGTACGCAGGTATACACAATGACAATGGATCCAGTTGTAACAAGTGGTCATTTTGGTTATGATGTCATCTCTGCCAACATCGCCGGCCATTCCGTGGATATCGCCTGGGCAAAGATCATCCCTTGATGCTTTTGTCAATGTAACTCTTATAGTTTTTAGGTACAATTAGTTAAGTCAAAAGTGTTCAGGAGTAAGCATGACCAACAGCCATATTGTCCATGTGAATGATACCAACTTCCAATACGAGGTAATTTCTTTTTCTCAAAACACCCCGGTTGTGGTTGATTTCTGGGCGCCCTGGTCCCGTGATTGTCGCATCTTATCACCCCTCCTCGAAAAATTAATCGGCAAGGAATTTCGTCAGTTTCGTCTGGCGAAGATCAATGCCGATGAGAACCCTAACACAACCCTGATGTACTCCGTGCATAGCCTGCCTACGGTAAAAGCCTTCGCCAATGCCCGTGTTGTCGACCAATTCGTTGGCATGGTGCCAGAAATGCGTATCCGCCAAATGCTGATTAACCTCACCCAGGCAGAAACCAACTCTCTCACCCTGGAAAAAGCTAACAATTTGCTGGATGACAACAAACCCGAGGCTGCCGAAAAAGCCTATCGTGAATACCTGCACACCAACCCCCAGTCCTCCGAAGCCTTTTTAGGATTAATAAAATCACTACTGCGTCAAAACAATTACCTTGAACCTTATGGAATGTTGGGAATCTCGCCAATCACCAAAATTTCGACCGAAGCCCAGCAGTTTCGCACATTTGCAGACCTCATGACAAAATACACCGAAGATAATCTGCCTGGGAACAGCGAACTTGACGTTATTTTCCGTGCTTCTCTGCGCCTTATCACACTTGGAAATTTTCCTGCTGCCCTGGATGGCATGTTAGATATCATGCGCAAAGACAAAGACTATCGCGACGGGAAGGCCAAAATTGTGTTCCTGGCAACACTTGACCTGATTGGCGCTAACACGCCTATGACAAAAAAATACCGTCAGGAGCTTTCCTCAATCCTTTTTTAAACCCATTCCCTTTGGTAAATAATTCTATCCTGCATTATACTAACCATAACGGATACGAAAAATCCTTCAATCAAAAAAATCCACTTTTTATTCCAAAAGGATAGATATGGGCAAACTTCAACTTTCCCTGTTGAATTCCAATGACACCGCCAACGTCAACCGCCTTCAAACACTCCTATCGATATCTATTACGGTGAGTTATGCCCTGATCGTTATTGGATTCAGTTTGTTGCTTCAAAACTTGTTGAGCCCTAATAACACCCTCGTGCTGGGAGCTTTGGTTATTGCCTTCGCCATTTTGCTATTCCCCCTGCACCAGTTACTTGAAAAACGCCTCAATACCGTTTTTCAACAACCAACCGAGGCTTATCAGGAGAATCTGAAGGAGTTTGCAGTAGCGCTGACCAACCTGCAAACACCGGTAGAAATTGCTGAAGTGTTAACTGAGCAGATAGCAAACGCGCTAAATCCCGCGTCTGTATTTGTATACTTATTTGACGAGGACAAACAGGTGTTTGCTTCTGTCGCCACCAACCGTCCAGCAATGAACACCGAAGTTACTTTCTCGTCTCAATCTGAATTGGTATCAATCTTGGAAGAACAGGAAAGTGTATTCATTGATCTCACAGATATACCGCCAGTTCTTTCAGCCGTACAGGCAAAAATCAAATTAATAGATTGCAATCTGTTTATAGCCTTGCCCGGTCGTCAGGCTGGGCAGTTAAGTGGATGGGTTGCTCTATCGCACAGTGCAAACGAAGCATTTTCTC
>DSBE01000144.1 GCA_011053085.1 Chloroflexota bacterium | reverse complement strand
GTATCGTTATGATTTCTGGCGGCATTCGCGGCATACGCCGTAAAAAACCAGCTGCGATTGCAGCACCTGGAAGTCGTAGCGTTCGTGAATTTCTTCCAGTACAGCATCCAGGCGGCTAATCTCGTCGCCATCCATGATCTTCTGGCACTGCCGGCAGATCAGATGCGGATGGGGATAGGGCTTGTTGCCATCGTAGTGGCTCTCGCTGCCCAGATCGATCTCAAACAATTCTCCTTCTTCTTTTAACAGGGCGAGGGTTTTATAGACCGTCGCCAAAGCGATGGTAGGGAATTGCTTTTTTAAATGATCGTACAATTGGGCGGCATTGGGATGGCCTTGTGACACAGACAGCAACTGCAGCAGCGCCAGGCGCTGAGAGGTCAGGCGTCCACCGCGCGCTTTCAGGCGTGCCAGCATGGTTTCATATCGTGAGAGGGGGTTGTTCATAATAGGGAAAATGATTATCCTTAGCGAATCATTATCATTAGTATAACACACAATGCTTCTGCCAATTTTTTCATTGTAACCAATGAAAGTGAAACCAGGGAGATTCCCTTGCCTGTGAATGTCCCTGGTTTGTTCACGCAATATTAGCCTGGCAGCAGTGCCAGGCGATGGTTTGATGCTGGTTTGTCTGAGGGCCGGTTACTTCTTCTTGTTGAGCATTCCCTGATAAAGGAAGAAAGACCCAATACTCAGCACCGCGGCGATGACCACCACCAGCCAGTAGCGCCATTCGCCAAAGAGAGAGAGGCCAGCGAACATGCCGAGATAGACGGAGATCGCAGCCACCAGAATTACAAAGGTGCCGAACAGCCAGAATTTCATCAATTTCAGTTTCTTATCTTCATCCATAATTATCTACTCCATTGGTTTGTAAGAAGGAAGGGATACTTATAGTATAGCGGAATTTTTCATGAGGGGGTGCTTTTAGAAGCATACAATTCTGACGGGAGGTGCAGTTTTGTCGTCCGCTGATGCCGGTCAAGGGGTCTAACTGGTGAAGTCTAATCCTCACTCTCAGGTTCATTTTTCTCCCAGCCAGTTGTAAAACTGATTCCAGCAGCCCACTATTTGTAACAGGTTTGTAACTGCGATTTGTATAATGAATTATGTAGATTGTGCCAAAATTCACGAACAGGGCAGAATGAAGGAGCAGGTATGGATTTTCAATTGACCCCCACGCAAACCATGATTCAGCAAATGGTGCGTGACTTCGCCGTTAACGAGGTGAAACCCCTGGCAGCGTACACCGATGAGACCGCCCAATTCCCGCGGACAACGGTGGAACAGATGCAGCGTTATGGTTTGCTTGGTATGAATGTGCCGGTGCAGTTTGGCGGCGGCGGCGCGGACGAAATCAGTTACGCTATTGCAGTAGAAGAGATTTCAAAGGTGTGCGCCACCACCGGTGTGATCCTCTCAGCACATAATTCGCTGTTTTGTGACCCGTTGGTGCAGTTCGGTACAACAAATCAGCAGGAAACATACTTGCGGCCGGCCGCGAGCGGCGAGAAACTGGGGGCATTCGCCCTGACCGAACCCAACGCGGGAACAGATGCTGCCTCGCAGGTCTCACGCGCACAGGCGGTGGAGGGCGGCTACGTGCTGAATGGCTCAAAAATCTTCATCACCAACGGCGGTGAGGCTGATTTCTATATCATCTTCGCCATGACGGACGCCAGCAAAGGCACGCGCGGCATCTCTGCCTTCATTCTTGAAAAAGGGTGGCAGGGGTTCGAGTTCGGTCGGCTGGAGGAGAAGATGGGCATTCACGGCTCTTCGACGCGTGAATTGATCTTTAAGGACGTGTTTGTCCCGCAGCAAAATTTGCTGGGCGAAGAAGGCAAAGGGTTCAAGATTGCCATGATTACATTGGACGGCGGGCGCATCGGCATTGCGGCGCAGGCAGTCGGGATCGCGCAGGGGGCGCTGGATGAGACCGTGGTTTATATCAAACAACGCGAGCAATTTAAACAACCGATTGCCAAATTCCAGGCAGTGCAATTCACGGTGGCTGATATGGAAACACAGACCAGCGCGGCACGCCTGCTGACCTATCAGGCAGCGGACGCCAAGAAACGCGGTTTGCCCTACTCCAAACTGGCTGCCATGGCGAAGTTGTTCGCCTCAGAAACCGCCAGTTATGTGGCCAGTAAAGCTGTGCAGCTGCACGGCGGCTATGGATATACCAAAGAATACCCGGTGGAGCGCATGATGCGCGACGCCAAGATCACGGAGATCTACGAAGGTACTTCCGAAGTGCAGCGCATGGTGATCGCCGCTAACGTGATCGGTTAAGAGAACGGAGCAGGAAATGAAGATAATTGTTGCGATTAAACAGGTGCCTGACACCAAAGACATTAAGATCGACCCGCAAACCGGCACCATGATCCGCAAAGGGGTGCCATCGATTGTCAATCCGGATGACAAACACGCACTGGAATTTGCGCTATCGCTAAAGGATAGCGACCCATCGGTTTTCATTACCGTGTTGAGCATGGGACCACCGCAGGCGGCGGATGCACTGCGCGAGTGTTTGTGCATGGGCGCGGATGAAGCTATTCTGCTGACAGACCGCCAGTTCGGCGGCGCTGACACCTGGGCGACTGCGCACACCCTGGCAGCAGCCGTGCGCAAGATTGGCGTTTTTGATCTGATCCTGTGCGGTCAGCAAGCCATTGACGGGGATACCGCCCAGGTGGGGCCGCAGTTGGCTGACCGGTTGGGCATTGCGCAGGTGACCTATGCGCAGGATATCAAGATGGAGGATGATGCCTTGTTGGTGGAGCGCCAGATGGAAGATGGCTATGAGGTCATTCGTACCCGGCTGCCAGCATTGATCACTGCGACCCGCAAATTG
>DSBE01000416.1 GCA_011053085.1 Chloroflexota bacterium | reverse complement strand
CAAGAATAGACGGCAAGGCTAATCTTTTTATAATTATGCCCACATATCAAGCAGTCCGGCGAAATCAACATCCAGCAGCAGGCGCGCCTGCCAATATCCGCCGCATTCAGCATGAGATGGCACGCCAGGCGGAGCTGGTCTCGCATTCTTACTGCCAGGAGCCTAAAACCGGCGCGTGCGTATCTTCCGCAATTAATCAATGAATCACGGTAGGGACAGGGCTTGACCCGGTCCGCAAAAGAAGTTAGGACCGACACGGAGTTTATTTTCGTAAACTCCGTGTCTGCTTTCAAACAAGACACCCGGTTTACGAGAATAAACCAGGTGTCGAAGGATCGAAACCATCAACCACAGACAATTCCCTGTTATCATTAACCCATCCCCTTCACCCATCCCCAGGAGGAACCATGCACCTGAACGACCGCTTGCCGACCAACGTCCTGCACACCCTGACGACCGAAGGCTACACCATCGAATTGCTGGCAGAAGACAGCCCTTTCACCATCGACATCAGCGCCTCACGCCTGCCCAGCCAGCGCGACGAAATCAGCCTGCACCTGCACGCAGACACTCCCGCGCGCCCGCCACTCACTTACCTGCGCTGGCGCATTCCTATGACCGATATCCATTTGCAGTGGCACCCGGCTTGCGGCGCTTCGCGCCAGATCCGTGCCAATTGGGGCATACACGGCGTGCACAGCAAAAGTTCACGCAACGCGCCAGTGTTCAGCCTGTATTCCATGACCGGGCAGAACCGCCTGACCTTTGCCTGGATGGAAGCCCTGCAGGCGACCTTCCTCGGCGCCGGCGTGGTTGAAGAGACCGCCGAGATCGAATGCTGCGCGGTGCTGTTCACCGAACCCATGCCGCCCCTTACAGATTACCACACCAGCCTGATTCTGGATGACCGCGACCTGCCTTTTTCACAGGTGCTGGATGGTATCGCCGACCTGTGGGAGGTCAAGGGCGGTTATCAGCCCGCCGCGGTGCCCGAAACCGCGCGCCTGCCGATGTATTCCACCTGGTATTCTTACCACCAGCAACTGGACCCCGCCGCGTTGGAAGCGGAGTGCGCCCTGGCGAAACCATTGGGCATGGACGCCATCATCGTGGATGACGGCTGGCAGACCGACGACAACGCGCGCGGCTATGCCTTCTGCGGTGATTGGCAGGTCACGCCGGGCAAATTCCCTGATTTCAAAGCACATGTTGCGCGTGTGCATGACCTTGGCATGCAGTTCATCCTGTGGTTTTCGGTGCCGTTTGTAGGCAGGCACAGCCAGGCGTATGAACGCTTCAAGGATATGCTGCTGGACCCCGATCATGACCAGCCCGCCTGGCATGTCCTCGACCCGCGCTTCCCTGAAGTACGTACCTACCTGATCGACCTCTACCGTTCGTTCATCACCGACTATGGCATCGACGGCTTCAAGCTGGATTTCATTGATACTTTCCAGTTCGCACCGGAAACCGAATCTTCATTGGGCGGCGGGCGCGACATTGATTCACTGGCAGAGGCAGTTGACCGCCTGCTGATGGACGCACTGACCGCGCTGAAGGCGCTCAAACCAGAGGTGATGATCGAGTTCCGCCAGGCCTATATCGGTCCGGTAATGCGCAAGTACGGCAACATGCTGCGCGTGGGCGATGTGCCCAACGACTTCCATGGCAACCGCATCGGCATGGTGGATGTGCGTCTATTGGCTGGAAGTACGGCCGTGCACAGCGATATGCTCATGTGGAACCTGTCAGACCGTGTGGAGAGCGCTGCCATGCAGCTGGTGCATGTGCTGTTCAGCGTGCCGCAGATTTCGGTGCGATTGGCGGAACTGCCGCCCGCGCATCGCAACATGCTGCGCTTCTATCTTGATTTCTGGCGCGAAAACCGTGACGTGCTGCTGGATGGCGAGTTCCTGCCCGAAGACCCCGGCGCCCTTTACCCGGTGGTGCAGGCGCGCACGCGTGAAAAAGGCATCGCTTCCTGTTACAGCGGTCGTCTGGTCGATATCCGCGGCAGGGTGCCTGATATCCAGTACATCATCAATGGCACGATGAACGAGGAATTGTTGATCAATTTTGAAGAAGAACCGGGCGCCTGTCTATTAACCATCTGGGATTGCGAGGGAGAAGAGCTGCAATCACTGCAGGTCGATTTCTATGACGAGCCATACATGATTGCCATCCCGCCCGCTGGCATATTGCAGCTCAAAGCGCTGCCGCCTGACGAAGGATAACGCTGTATCGTTTACAGATCAGTAACGTCCGCCCAGCTTATTTACACGTGAAAACGCTGTAGGGTCAACCTCACGCGGCGGGAGCGCACAGGGTGTCTCCCAGCGCAGCAAGCCAAACAAAGACTTGCGGTCGGTGCGGCCTCTTTCACTTGTAAATAAGTTCAGTTCACTGGCGGTGAGATCCTCCAACTCGATGTCCGGCTGAGTTATGCCAAAAAAGGCAGGATCACGCCGTGCCTGAAGAGAATATTCAAAGCGCATGGATAGGCTCCTTATTAGGTTGTTGGGGGTAAAACCCAGCAAATCACAATCTGATAATTAAATTATAGCTGATTTTTTATGGTTTTGGAAAGAGGTTGCCAGCCTGTGGCGGGCAGTTGTCAGGCAATTCATGCAAACAATTGCCAATCATCGGCTGTATAATCGAATGAAGTCATTCATTGTCACTGCACAGGAGGCGCTTAATGAGCACAGAGAAGAAGAAAGGCGCGATCAAGCAATTACCGCGCAACGTATGGGCGGTCAGCCTGACCAGTTTTTTCATGGACATTTCCAGCGAAATGGTCATCAACCTGCTGCCGCTGTTTCTATCGAACGTGCTGGGTGTCAAGACCAACATCATCGGCCTGAT
>DSBE01000103.1 GCA_011053085.1 Chloroflexota bacterium | reverse complement strand
AGCCGGGACGCTGCTGATCGCCTGTTGGAACAGGTTCTGGCAGTAAAGGGGGTCAATGATGTTCGCCCAACAGAAGTTCAAATACACATTCGGATAATTCTTCCCCAGGAACAACCACTCACCGTCATAGGGCCAGTTGGCATGGAATAAATCAAAACGCACATCGCGATGTTGCTCAAGAACCGGCGCTAACAAGATTGCATTGGCACCGGACACATCCTGTCGGGTGCCTGCTAACAGCCCTGTGTGCAACTGCACTGGCAAGTCTATCTCACGCGCCATACGCAGCAATTCATGAAACAGATAATCATCCAGCGCCTGACGAGAACCGGGAAATTGCTCCGGAGCCCGTTGATTTGAGAGGTAAAAATTGAATATCTTCTCTGCTTTGCTTTTGGTCGGGTTCCCGTAATTCAATCTGCGACGATAAGCGGATTGATCCTTGAATGCCACTGCGCCAAACTGCTTATATGATTTGAAAATTTCGAAACAACCTGCAAGGTACTCATCCAATGAAGTGACAGTTTGCTTCAGGGGTCTCATGTGATATTGGATATCCTCATACGAGAAAACCCGATGATAATCCCGCAGCGGAATAGTTATTTTTGCTCGCGGAGCTAACCGCAGAGTCCCATCCAACGCAGACTCTTGCGCCGGTTTCCCATCAACATCCGGGTCATCCCAAATATCAGCCAGCCGGATTTTAATATTGGCTTTCTCCAATATATCCTCAAATACCTGCGGATCTTCGAGTTTTATGAGCCTACCTTCCATTGATCTCATTGTTTCAAGGGTTAGTTCGTCACTTCCATAAAATTCTCGCAAAACCTTTTTGAGCATCATGCCATAGCCGGTATTTTTCGCCAGCCGCCAGGCTTTTTCAAGCATAGGCCAGCGATCTTCCCAGAGTATTTCAGTATTGGTCACAAAAGCCATGTCCTTATCTGATATCACACTGGCCAAATCCGTGAAGAAATATCCCTCGACCAGGGCATGAATCGGGTCTTTCAACACTGGACCGGCTTTGTTAGTGTGGTCGTGGCAGTCGACCAGAGGCAATTCATTGATAGCCTCATATAATTCATCAAAAATGCTCGAATTCTTCCGCATCATTGTTTCCTCACTTTCAATAAACGATTGGTGGAATGAACCACTGATAATTCAATCATATCAACAAAACCCATCAACGACTGTAGTAAAATTGTATTTGTGACGCCAAACTTTCAAGAACCATCAAGGATGTTGCGGAATGAAATCATTTGACATTATCATCATCGGAGCCGGTGTCATTGGTGCTTCCATCGCCAGATACTTGTCCAGATATAAGTTCTCAATTTTATTGATCGACAAAGAATCCGATGTCGGCATGGGCACCAGCTCTGCCAATTCGGCGCTGGTCCATGCCGGCTATGACGCGGTTGCCGGCACCATGAAAGCCAAAATGAATGTGGCAGCCTCGCCTTTATGGGATGATTTCGCCGGCGAATTGCATATTCCTTTCAAACGCTGTGGCGATTTCGTGGTTGCCATTGGCGACGAAGAAGCTTATAAACTGGATGCTTTGCTTGAACGTGGGCAGAAAAACGGCGTGCCCGGCTTGCGAATCGTCTCCCGTGATGAACTTATCCGGCAAGAACCTTTGATCAATCCGGCTGCTACTGCTGCCTTGTGGGCGCCGACTGGCGGCATTTGTGACCCATTTGCTGCCACTTTGGCGGCCGCAGAAAACGCGGTGCTGAACGGTGTCACTCTCCTGCTGAACACAAAGTTTGAAGACTTCATCAGAGAAAAAAACAGGGTGATTGGCATTGTGACCAACCGAGGTGAATTTCATGCCAAATGGGTGATCAACGCTGCCGGCTTATTTGCAGACGCTGTCATGCACAAAGGCGGTGTCCGTCCTGATTTTACGATCACACCACGCAAAGGGGAATACTTCATCATCGACCGTATGGAATTAGCACTTAACACCGTCCTTTTCCCGGTGCCAAGTCAGATCAGCAAAGGCATCCTTGTCACTGCCACCATGCATGAAAACACATTGATCGGTCCAAACGCCCAAAATCAACAGGACAAGGATGACAAAGAGGTCACGAAAAATGGCTTGGATGAGGTGTGGAATGGCGCTCAAAAACTGATTCCCTCCTTGAGCAAACGTCATGTGATCGCCACCTACGCCGGACTGCGCGCTGGCGGTAATGCCTCTACGCCTGACCCATCTGTAGATTACCACACCGATTTTGTCATCGAAATCCCCACCGAAGTCGATGGATTTGTCAACCTGGGCGGCATCGAATCTCCCGGCTTGACATCAGCACCAGCCATCGCGCTGTATGTCATCGACCTGCTTAAAGACCAGGGGGTAAAATTTGAGGAGAGAGCTGACTGGAATCCAATTCGACAGCCAAGGCCGAAATTCGGGCACCTGAGCACCAAAGAACAAAACGCATTAATCGAGAAGGATCCACGCTACGGCAGGATCATTTGCCGCTGTGAGATGATTACCGAGGGTGAGATCGTGGCAGAAATTCATGGACCAATCCCTGCTGTAAATTATGACGCTATCAAACGGCGCACCTGGTTGGGCACTGGACGCTGTCAGGGCGGTTTCGATATGCCATTAGTGACAGAGATCCTGGCGCGAGAGTTAAACCTGCCCCCGACGAAAATCTCAAAGAAGGGTCAGGGGTCGGAATTTCTTTATCGCCGCACCAAACAAGTGGAGGATCCAGCATGACACAACGACGCAAATACGATGTCATCATCATTGGCAGCGGGCCGGGTGGAGTTGCCGCTGCGATGGCAGCCAAGCAAACTGGTGCAGCGCATGTCATCATCATTGAAAGAGATACCGAGCCCGGCGGTATTTTGT
>DSBE01000040.1 GCA_011053085.1 Chloroflexota bacterium | reverse complement strand
GAGGACCAGAAAAAAGGCTGTGTATCCATCGAAGATGCGCATTTCGTGCGCGCTGGTGAAGCAGGCATCTGGCACCCGGACAATCCACGTATACCGCAGATTTTGGGGGAACCCAAACCCAGCGCCTATCAGCATTACCTTGTGCAGGATAAAAGCCAGGGTCATGACCCCGACGACGGAAGTTCAATGGCCCATTATGGCACACCGCCGGATGAAACCCAGATACGGGGCAACAAACGTTACTGGCATAAGGGAAACAACCCGCCAGCCTTCAAACAGGCGGATGATGAGGAAGTGATCCAGCATCGCTCACAATATACCCGTGCCAACACGATAAATCCAGAGGTAACTTTTGTCTTTGATATCCGCTTTTCCCACCTGCGCCCTGAAGAGTTGGGGGCTCTGTGTTGGGCATTGCGCCTCTCCGGTGAGCCCAGCACAAAATACTATCACCGCATCGGCATGGGCAAACCGCTGGGCATGGGACTGATAGAGATCGAGCCGGCGCTGTTCCTCATCGACCGCAACGATCGTTATTGTCAATTGTTTGTGGAAAAGAAAGGCACCATCAGCTGGAAGGAAGCCGAATCTCCCACCAAGATGAAAGAATACCTCGATGCCTTCGAACGCTTTATCCTGGATCGCATAGACCCTGATGCAACCCAACTGATCCAACAAAAGCGCATCCAGGAACTGCTGGCATTCCACCGCGACATCCCCAATGTCACTACAGGCTGGCTGAATACCGTTGACTACATGGCGTTGGAAGACTTCAAGGTGAAACCAGTGCTGCCAGACCCGTTGAAGGTACTGGAAGAGGGTCACCAGCAAACCCAACTGCCTGCCGTGCGCTCACGGCCAACGGATATAACCAGACCAAAACGACTGCAAATCGGTGATACACTCGATCATTGCAGGGTGGACTATGTGGACAGGCCAGGCGAATGTTCAGAGGTCTATTTGACGCTACCGCGCTATCAAGACTATCTCTTTCTGATACCAAAATCAACTACACCAACCCCCTATGAAGAAGGACAGACAGTGACGGTAAAAATTCTGGCAATAACAGAGGACCCATATGAGGGTGAGACCATCATAACCTGCAAACCAATAAGATAATGAACCTCATCTTGATAAATTTCAGCGGCCACAGCATGACAGAAGAACAAAAAACGCAGGTGATGGATCACTACCAGACACTGGCCAAACAAACGCCGCCTGCGCTGCTCTATTTTGAGCCCGATCAACGGGTATTGCTCCATTTTGACAAAAGCAAGCCATATTATCCGCAGGCTGCCCTCTTGTTTGACAGCATTCCATTCACCAGGGAGCAGTTGGAGAATTCAGCGGTCGTGGTGGCAGTACCCTCCAATGCCGACATCGCCGCCTTCTTCCTGGCTGTCTATCATGGCCGTGTGGGCAGGTTTCCTGCCATCGTGCGGCGGCGAGAACATGATATGCCGCCCTTCATCGTGGCAGAGATCGCCAATCTGGAGACAATTCGCCAGAACGCCCGGCAGCAGCGCTACCAGGGGCAGCCATGACGGGCTTGCTATCTTTGGTAATAACCCTTGAATACATGGGCAAAGAACCATCCAGACCGCCCAACTGGTTTGGCCGTGCTGCCCAGGATTATCTTCTGACTGCGTTGGGCGATGCTTATACAGCGGAAATAGCCAATGACCTGCACCGTGGATCAGAACGGCGGCCATACACGGTGTCAACCCTGTACGGCGCATCTTTCAGAAAAAAATACCTGCAGCCTGGCGCCCGCTATGACCTGCGTTTCACAGCCTTTCGCGATGATTTGTTAATAATTATGCATAACGCTATCCAACCCGCCAATTTATTGGGAATCGGAACCATAGCCGAACTTGTGAACCAACCGTTTATGGTAACAGACCAGGCCTGGCTAAATGAAACGAATCAATGGGCAGAATCGACCACCTATGAACAGTTATGGCAGGCGTATACGCAAGTAGAGGAGAGAATGCCGGAAACCCTCACGGCGGCCATCGCCTCGCCTGCCTACTTTCGCAACAGCGAGGAAAACCAGGTAGTCTTTCTGCCTGATCCTGTTGTATTCTTCACCGACCTGATCAATAAATGGCAAGCGTTCGCACCTGAAAGGCTTTTGCTGCCAGCTGACCTGGTCGAAACCATTGCGAGCAATGTCTTTCCCAGTGACGCGAATTTGAGAAGCAGCAGTGTGTATGTACGCGGCGTATACCATATCGGAATGAAAGGAACAGTCACCTATGCCTGCAGCCGCAAGATCAACCCATTCCATTGGGGGCTCTGCCACATGCTGGTGCATTTCGCCAAATTTTGCGGCATCGGCGCTGAAACCACCATCGGCTTTGGCCAGTGCCAGCCTCAATTTTCTACAGGCGAAAACCAACGGTCAAACATTCAACCCCTTTATGCGCGCCGCAGTCGAACAGCAGCCAGGTGAAATCAATAATGGATGAAAACCTCTCACTTTCTTTAAGAAAAGGCATTTTGCGAGCATCAGGGGGGGTTAAGGCACTTTTTGAGATACTCGCAACTTTTTTAAACGTACCCCCATATATGGTGGTTTTAAGCCCCTTTTTCGGCCAAAAACCCCTTAAAAATGCCCTTTTTTGCGAGCATCACCCCCCTTTTTGGCATGTTTGGAGATACTCGCAAAAAATTCACCACCCCCAATTATGGCTTTTTTGGGCGAAATATGCTATAGTAGGGGCAATTATGGGCAGCGAAAAAACGCCCAACCCCCAGATGTTGGAGTAGAAATACAAATCAAAGCCTTAATGGCACTGAGACATAAGTAACAGCCCCAGTATTTGCATGTTATTCTCCTGGTAGAAATACAAATCAAAGCCTTAATGGCACTG
>DSBE01000263.1 GCA_011053085.1 Chloroflexota bacterium | reverse complement strand
TCCTTAAGTTATTGGCGAATATCACCAAACCAACCTCCGGTGATATCAAAGTCAACGGTACTCTGTCCGCGTTGATCGAACTGGGTGCAGGATTTCACCCAGACCTCTCGGGGCGCGAGAACATTTTTTTGAACGGTACTATCCTTGGCTTAAAGCAGGAAGAGATTGCCAGAAAGTTCGACAGCATTGTTGATTTTGCAGGGTTGGGGAAATTCATTGATACGCCGGTCAAGCGCTATTCATCTGGCATGGCGGTGCGCCTGGGTTTCGCGGTAGCGGCATCTATTGATCCGGATATCTTGCTGGTTGATGAGGTGCTGGCGGTGGGTGATGCTGCCTTCCGGCTGAAATGCATGAACCGTATACAGGAATTGATCAACAACGGCACTACCCTGGTTTTTGTTTCACACAACATGGGCCTGGTTAAAGCTGTGTGTCAGAAAGCGCTTTTCATTGAAAAAGGATTGATGCAGGCTTATGGCCAAACTACAGAAGTGGTAGAGACCTATAACCATGTGTTGAATGAAAAGCGCATCAGCGAGTTCGAATTGGTTCAACAGACGGGAAAGGTCCATTCTTCCACCTGCGAGATCACCAAAGTCGAGATTACTGCGGAGAATGGTGACAAAAACCAGTTTTCCACAAACAAATCTGTCATCATTCGCATAAAGTATCATAGTTATCGTGATTTGGGCGAGATAGCGGTTGTTCTGCGTATCATTCGTTCGGACGGGGTATCATGCGCTGTGATGTATTCACAGGTTGATCAGATCCCTTTGTCAATCAGCCTGGGTATTGGGGAAATCACCGTGTCTCTGGAGCCTTTGCAGCTTTATCCTGGCGCATATTATGTTGCAGCAACGCTGAAAAATGCACAAGAATCCATGGTGCACGACCTGGCCTATTCCGAATGGTTCCTGGTGACAGGGGCAGTGAATGACTATGATGATCTGGATGCTGTATTTGAACCAAAACGGGTCTGGTCTCATCAGCCAATGTTGGTCGACAGCATTTCGAACAATGGGGAGTCTGCCTAATACATGATTGGTGCAATCGGCTTTACCCTCATCAAATATGGCACTCCTGAACAGCATCAGCGGGCGGATTCAGCCCTCGATGCTGCCTTGTCGCACTTCCCTGATATACATCGACATTCGGTCAAAATTGGGGACTCAACACTGGTGCTGTGGGGGCGTGAAGGGTTAGAGGGTTGCACCCACACATTGCCAGACGGATCTTTGCTGGCATTGATCGGGTCTCCTATTGGCAAAACTTCCTGGACAGAAGTCGAAAACACATTCATCATCGTCAAAGCACCTGAAGATTTTCGTTTGCCCTGGGATGGGCGTGTAATCCTGCTGCATATAAGTTCTGATGGAGCTGATTGGACGATATGGAATGATTGGCTGGGCAGCATTCCGGTTTTTTACGCCAACTTCCCTCATTGGCGCACAGCCAGCACGCTGGAGCCGGTGGTCGTGGCGTCCGCCCAATTAACTGCCGAAGACATTTTCCTGCCCGGTTTGTTATTGCTGCTCAGTCATGGTAACTACCTGGCGGATTGGACGCTGTTTAAGAACATGCACACGGTATCTCCTGACAGTGTAACCCGGTTTTGTGAGCATGGCTACAAGACGGTCGCCTGCCATACTGTTGAAGCGACAGACGCGCGCTGGGAACGGGGCTGGGAGGAACTGCTTGAGGAGATGCATACACTGGTGAAAAATGCCATTAGCCAGACCCTCAATACCCAGTCTAAGTGGATTGTGCCGCTATCCGGCGGTCTTGATTCACGCTTGATCGCAGCTGTCGGCGCAGAAATGGGTGTGGAAATTGATACTTACACCTGGGGGCCGCCTGACACAATGGATGGCACCTGTGCGCGGCAGATTGCCCATGCGCTGCACCTGCCCTGGCAGCGGATTGATCTCGGTGATGATTATCTGACGCGCTGTCTGCCGTTGTGGGTGGATCTTTTTGGCAGTTCCATGCACTTCCATGGCATGTATCAGATCCCATTCTTGGAGACTCTCAGAGCGGTTGCGCCAGCACCCATTGTGTCAGGATTTATTGGTGAGTGTCTGGCAGGATATGATGTTCGCTTTCAGGTAGAACACCACCAAATTTCGAAACGATCCTACCTATCTCATCCTTCTTATTTTATGGTTTGGGAGGTTGATAACTTGAGGAAATTGTTTCGCATTCCCATTGACCAGGCGCTGGAGGAAATAGCGGATGTGATCGAAAGAATGAAGAACGTGGCTACAGGACCCTGGTTCCAAAGACTACGCTTTCTGACATTGTGGGGGCGGCAGAATCATTTTGCATACTTCCAATCGATGCTTTCTGACTACTACTTTGGGGTGGCGACACCCTATATGAAGCGTGAATACGCTCGCTTTTGCCTGTCACTGCCGAGGGCTATGCTGGATGAGCGGCGATTACAGATCGACATGATGCGACGCTATTACGCCAATGTGATGACCTTAGGCGGCACTTACGCCAGAGAACCGGCCATAGTCACAGGCAGATACCTGTTGAAACGCCGCTTAGCAAACCTGCTGCCTTCCACATTTGTGCCACGTCTGCTGCCTGCGATCGCCAGGGTCAAAAAAGGCAAAACCGATGTTACCAGCTTGCGCTCCTGCGGCGAGGAAGCGCTCTGGCCGATTCCTGACACCCGAACACTGCTGGCAGAATGGATCCACCTGGAACCTTTGGATCAAACTTATGCTGATGCTTTGGCAGGTGATATGTTAAGCGTGCGCAAACTACAATCCTTGCAAGCGTTTGCTTATCGGCTCAGAGGGCAGTGAGGTGTTATTGAGAAAGTACAAAATGAATCTGGCAAAGCTACCAATCCTCAAAAGTAAAGACCTTTTA
>DSBE01000044.1 GCA_011053085.1 Chloroflexota bacterium | reverse complement strand
TGCCTTCAATCACCAGCCAGGCGATCTCGGAGAAGATCCTCTTCAGCCGGTTGGTGATGCGCCAAAAGCGGCGTATTGACCGCCAGCGGGCGGCGGAATTTCTGCAAACAATGAACATGATGTACCTCAAGGGACATCGGCTCAACCTCAAGGTCTCGTTCGGTGAGGCATTGGTGTTTGACGATCCCCATCCGGATGAGGCAACGTTGGCGGCCTGGCTTGCCCAGATCAAACAAGCAGCACAGAACTTAATGCAGACACATCTGACGCGTTTCCCGCCGGTGCGGGCGGAGCTGTGGGAAGAAAAAGAAAAGGTCTTTCAAACCATTTAAACCTGGGTCAGGAGAGACAGGGTTTGATATACTTGAGCCATAGGCAGTATCTTAAAAATGAATAAACACTGTGTACGGCATATGATGCAAAACACAAGGTGAGTGAATGATGAAATTCGGTGCATGGATTCATAGCAATAGCCAGCCTTCCTGGCAGGATGCGATCCTGATGGCAGGCCAATCAGGGCTGCACAGCATTCGCTCTTATTCGTTCGAATATTCTGCTCAGGTAGCACCACTCCTGCGCCAGACAGACATGAGCCTGCTGGCAGGCATGCACGTGGAGGCAGAAGCGCTGGCAGCAGACTGGCGCAGCCAGGTGCGGTTGGACGAATTGGCGGCACATTTTGAGCTGGGCGTTCCGCTGGAAGCCATCTGCGTGGGCAATGAACTGCGCGAGGGCGGCGATGCCTTTGATAAAAAGCAATTCACGGCAGCGCTGGCGGAAGGCCTGGCAAATGTGCTGGATGTCTACCATGACTGGATGGCGCAGCACGGCGTCCGCGTGCCTTTGACCTATGCCAACGAGATGATATCCTTTGCCCCTGACGGCAGCCTGCGGGCTGATAGCATGCCGTTGATGCAGGCCTGCGATATCCTCTCTGTTAATCATTACCCGATGGCAGCTGCCGGCTGGATGGGCACTCCTGCTTTTCTGTTGAATGAGCAGTTGCTGCATGACACACGCACCCAAAATGACCAGTTTGCCCGCTTTGAATGTGTGCTGCGCACCCTCTTGCAGGAGGCCGAACAATTGGACAAATCGCTGATGTTCTCGGAAACCGGCTTCCCATCAGCGGTCGATTGGCGTCATAGCGGCGTTTTTGAACCCGGCAAATTCCGCTATCACCCAATTCACGACACCGCTGCTTATGAAGCCGCCATGCGGCGATTTATCAGTCTGATCCAATCTGTCAACGCCGATTACCGCGGGCGTATCCACGCGCTGTATTTCTATGAGTGGCAGGACAACCTCAATCATCCCAAGATCTGGAACATCGAGAATAGCCCGATCCACATTGCCTTTGGGCTGTGCGATGAACAGGGCAATCCCAAACTGGACCTCCCTGCCTTGATCGCAACAGCGGGAGCATAATCACCCAATTACTGGACTTAATGTAGAAGGAACCGGCATGAACGACCGAAAAATATACCTGGGGGCTGCGTTTTACCCTGAACAATGGACGCCCGCCCAATGGGCGGAGGATATTCAGTTAATGAAGGAAGCCGGGTTCACCGTGGCCAGGGTGGGTGAATTCGCCTGGTCATCGTTTGAACCACAGGAAGGCGAATACCGCTTTGACTGGATGGATGAGGCCATTGCCATGCTGGCAGAAAGCGGTATCCAGACTGTGATGGGCACGCCTACCGCGGCGCCGCCTGCCTGGATGGTGCAGAACTATCCTGAAGTACTGCGTACCGGGGAGGATGGGCGCAAAGTGCAATTCGGCAACCGCTGCCACTACTGCGTAGAAAGTCCGCAATACCATGGACTCACCCGCAAGCTGGTGTCAGCCATGGCGGCGCATTTCGGGCCGAATCCGGCGGTGATCGGCTGGCAGATCGACAATGAGTTTGGCGCTGCCTGTCATTGCGATCTGTGCCGAAGTGCCTTCCAGCAGTATCTGCAGGCGCAGTATGGCTCCTTGGAGGAACTTAACCGCCGTTGGACGACCAGTTATTGGAGCCAGACCTACAGCGATTGGTCGCAGATTGAACTGCCGCGCGGCAAGCATAACCCCGGCTTGATGATGGCATACCGCAAGTATTTCACCGATGCTTATCGCCGTTACCAGCAATTGCAGATTGACGCCCTGCGCGCATCTATCCCGGCGACGCAGTGGATCACGCATAATTTCCATGGCAGCATGAATGGGCTGGATCATTTCCAGATGTCACAAGACCTGGACCTGGTTTCTTATGATTATTATGTAGGCAGCGGCAACAATGACGCCGCACTCAGCGGGATGAAGTGGGACCTGGCGCGCGGGTTAAAACAGGACAATTTCTGGGTGATGGAAACCCAACCTGCCAGCGTGAACTGGTCAACGATCAACAACAAGCTCAACAAAGGCGAAGCGCGTGCGCTTGCCTGGCAGGCGATCGGCCATGGCGCGGACGCCATCCTCTACTGGCAGTGGCGTTCTGCCCTGAACGGGCAGGAGCAATACCACGGCACGCTGGTCAATCAGGCCGGCAAACCGCGGCCGTTCTATGAAGAAGCCGCCGAACTGGGTGATGACCTCCAACGTATTGGTGACCTGCTGAACAATACACGTGTGGCAAAGAATCAGGTGGCGATCCTGTTCGATTTTGAGAGCCGCTGGTCGTTAGAACACGAACCTCACCACAAAGATTTCGATTATTGGTCGGGTGTCCTGCGCTATTACCGCCCGCTGCAGCAGATGAACATCGGCGTGGACATCATCTCGCCTGAGGCTGATATTTCCGATTACAAGCTGGTAATTGCACCGTATATGATCGTGATTGATGAACAGCGCGCCAGCAAACTTGTACAGTTTACCAACCGCGGCGGTCATGTGGTGTTGACCTGC
>DSBE01000011.1 GCA_011053085.1 Chloroflexota bacterium | reverse complement strand
CGGGCTGCCGTTGTATGACCCGGCCAGCCCCCTGCGCATAGAACCCGGCATCGAAATCCCACCCGATATCATCCACAGCGGTCCGCGCGTGGGCATTGATTACGCCCCGGAGCCGTGGCGCTCGATCCCCTGGCGGCTGTGGGTCTCACCAAAAGACCTGACACTCCCCCACATATAAAAAAAGGACTGACAATTGTTCGCCAGTCCTTTTCGCGATTTATAATTCGTCTACTACTCTGTATACGGCATCCACAGCGGGCTCATTTGCACCAGGGTGTTGTTGGTCAATCGCACCTGGTTACTGCCATCACTGTTCATCGTCCACACATTGGTGTTGCCGCCCTGGTCTGAGATATAGACAATCTTCTCGCAGAACGGCGACCAATCCGGCTGGTACTCATTGGCGGTGGACGAGGTTAACTGCACGATAGACTCATTGTTCTGGTTCGCGATCAACTGCACAGGGTCAGCTGCGTATATATTCCAATCATCGCCAGCACTGGTGCGCATGCCGAAGACGATGCGCTCATACCAAACCTCATTCGCCCAATCATAGCCTGTACACCATTTGGGCGATGATATCTGGGTGGTATTGACATCATAGAATGTCAGACGTGTGCCGGGATAAGCACCGGATTGCGGCAGCATCAGGTAGATATTCTGGGCGCCGGTACCCGGCCTGGTCACATACAGGATGCGGTTATTGTAGGGCGAGGTGGGTGAGATCACCCATGATGGGCTGTGATCATCCCAGGTGGCGTTATCACTGATCTGCACGGTATTCGTGCCGTCGCCTCGCGAGATATACAGGTTGCGGTCAGTGTTGATACCGCCGGCAGCGAAGGTGAACACCAGGCGGCGGTCGCTTGCCAGTCCGACATAGCGGTCAACAGAGACATCCCCGACCCAGGGCCTGATGTCGGTGGGAATGGATTGAATGGTGGCAATGGTGGAATAGAGCACACGGTAAATGTTGGCAGTGGCGTTGGTTGGGTCAGCAAACAATAAGAAATGGTTGTCCGTGTCGCCCATCCACCAGGCAGAAGCCGGGCGTGCATTAGGGTACAGTGAGCCGATGTTGAGCTCAAATTCGGTGGCACCGTCTGTGCCGTTGATTAACTTCTGGATATGGAAGCGTTCTGCTGTCTGTAGATCAGAATCTGTATCTACGGAATAGGCGATCGGATTCTCAAGAACGATGACCCCCTGCTCGGTGCGGGTTGCTTCCGCTGCCACCGTAACTTGCGCCACAGCCGTGGCAGTTATGACTGTAGATGTTTGGGTTAAGAAAGCACCCTGGGTTTGCGTCAACACCTGGGCAGTGCCGGTTTGCACAATTGCGGTCTGCGTGCCGCCAGCGTTCAGCGTCTGCTGGGCCTGTAGGGTCCTTTGCGCATTCTGCGTTTGTTCCTGCGCAATGCGGGTCTGCGCCTGCCTGGTTTCCTGTGCCTGCGCGGTGCGTGTGGCCGCAACACCGGTCTGGGCAATCTGCGTAAAGATGATGGGATTGGTGGTGCGCGTGGGGGTACGCGTGATGGTTGGTGTAATGGTCGGGGTTCGTGTTATGGTAGCCGTCATTGTCGAGGTGACATATAAGGTCGGCGTGTCAGTGAGTGTAGGTGTAGAAGTAATCGTCGGACGTGTGGTCGGTGTATTGAACACCGTAGGCGTGTTGGTAGCCGGGAATTGGAACAGGGTTGCTGTCGGCGACGGCAAGACCACAACTGCCGGCAGGCCTCCGGGGGAGAATGCATTAAAAGGAACATTGGGGTTGATGAAGATGATGCCATAAATTACCAGCACTACTGCTGCGGCTGCCAGCATCATCACACTCAAAATGTCCCACAACACTGATGATCGTATGTCCATAGCCAATCCTTACCTTCTGAAGGAGAAAATCAGATCTTGCTGGAAGAATCCTGAAACCAGGGTCAAATTTTTAAGAAAAAATACAGACTATCTTCCAAATTGAGTATACCTTAATTAAGAACATGAATACAAGCACAGAAACCCCCATGATTTTTAAGGTGTTTTTGGGCAATCAATCCGCTGCGGAGGGCTTTTGCAGCAAAATGACCGGCGTTTGCAGGTGTTGCAGCCGCAGATTGAGGATTTCTGCCAGAAAATGGATGGTTTTGGGGGCATAAAACATCACATGTGTCGGTTCGGTGGGATAGTGCCAGCGCGTAAAGTCAATGGCATCAGTGCGCAGCGCCGTCATCACCCCCAGCCAGCCGCCCGGGCGCACCTTGCTGGCCAGTTCCTGCCAATTTCGCCAAGGTTGGTAAAAATGCTCAACCACCTCTGTGCAGGTAACAAAATCATACTGCCTTGCCAGCACAGAGCGGTCAGGCGCATAGAAAGGGTCATACACCTGCATCGACATGCCCGCCTCGCGCAGCATCTGCGCCAGCGCCGGCCCCGGCCCGCAGCCATAATCAAGCCCCTGTGCGCCAGGAGCGATATACTGCAGCAAAGGTGTTGCCAGTTGATTCAGAAACCCCCGATAACCGACATCAGCCGGGTCATTTTCATGCAGTTCATAGCGTGCCAGTTCCTCCTCAGCGTTGAGGAATGACTGCGGATCAGCCAGCACCAGCTCGCAGCGCGGACAAAGGAAGTAATCCCGCAGGCGGTCGGTGTGATAATGACTGGTTTGACTGCCGCACAGCGGACACACAGGCACGGGTGACAAGGCCTCAGCCTGCCTTCTGATACGGCATCAGGATTAACTCACGCTGGAAATTCGATAAAAACACCGCGCCAGTTTCGGTCACCAGCACATCTTCCTCCAATCCGACGATGCCGTGCCCCTCCACCACCAGCGTAGGTTCCACTGCATAAACCTGCCCCGCCTCCAGTAGCCCGAAGGGCGTCTGGCCATAGCGCTCCCAGGCCG
>DSBE01000321.1 GCA_011053085.1 Chloroflexota bacterium | reverse complement strand
GGCGCCGGTCACACACAAAGAACGCTGTCCGGGATGCGGCGCAAAGAACCGTTTCACCAACGTGGTTACCCTGCACTGCCGCCGCTGCGGCGAGGAACTGGCGTACCAATTGCATGGGAAAGATGAGTTTGAGCGGGCGCTGCGCGTGAAGGCGGTCAAATGCCCGCACTGCAATGCGTTGAATGATCTGCGTTTTCAGCGGCTGACCTACACCTGCCGCCGCTGCGAGGTGCGTCATACACTGGGCAGCGCCACCATGGACTGGTTGGAGCGGCTGGCAAAACGCAAATGAATACTTTCTCATACATCGAATGTCAGCCAGCATTGAAGCGATTTTGTTTTCAGAGTAAAATAATAATTCGTAACGCATTAATGTGTGCGAATGAAAAGGCGGCATGATGACTGAAGAACCCAAAACCGTGTATACCTCTGATGAACTGACCCGCAATATGAAAGACCACCTGCCGGTGAAACCAACCTGGCGGGTTATTTTTGTAGGCGTGCTGTATGCGCTGTTTGGCGCATTGCTGGCTTTTGTGGTGATCAACGTCTTTGTACAACCAGAACCGGTGCATATCCTCGGTTGGGTGATCTCGGGCCTGTTCGCCCTGGGTGCGCTGGCAGGTTTTTATTCTGCCTATGATGAATTGCGCCACATCAATGAGGCGCGTGCGTTAGACCGTGCAGCGGTGGAAGAATCTGTCAAGGTCATCGATAACTGGTCAGACCGCTACCTGGATGGGGGCGTGATGAACCGCAAACAAGTGCATCACCTGCTGTATCTGTATGCTGGCGGCAAGCATTATGCCAAACATTCTATACCGCGTTCGGTGGCAGAAATGTTCAAAACCGGCAGTTACATCCGTGTGCAATACCTGCAAGACAATCCCGCGGTGTTCCGTCCCATTCTGGGCGAATGACACATAAAAAATTGAATCCTTCGAAAACTGAGGTGCATCGTTGCTGTCCATTACAACTGAGTTAACCGCGCAAGAACTGCTGTCACTGAGCTGGGACGATCTCAAGCCTTATTACCAGGCACTGGAAAACACCCGAATCTCCCCTGAAAACCTGAGCGAATGGCTGGGTGCCTGGTCAAACCTGATCATGGTCGTGACCGAGATCAACAACCGCCATTATATCAACACCACGCGCAACACCACCGATATCAAGGCCAAAGAGGCGTTCAAACGTTTCCTGGACACCATTCAGGTCAATGTAAAAGCCTTTGACCAGCGCTTGACAGAAGACCTGCTCACCAGTCAGCTGGTGCCGCCCGGTTTTGAGTTGGGTTTGCTGAATCTACGTACCAGAGCAGCGCTGTTTACGGAACGTAACCTGTCGTTGCTCAATGACCAGTATGTTACTGCTACTGAATATGATGAAATTGCCGGTTCACAGACCGTAGAATTGGACGGCGCAGAAAAAACGGTGGCAGAGTTGCAGCCGCTGCTGTTTTCCACCGACCGCGACGAACGCGAGCAAGTGTGGCGCGCCAGCGCTGAGCGCCAACTGGCGGACCGCGCCGCTCTGAATGAGTTGTGGGTGCGGCTGATGGAAATGCGCAACCGTATCGCCATTAACGCCGGGCTGAAGAATTTCCGCGAATATCGCTGGTTGGAGTTGTACCGCTTTGCCTACACCCCCGAGGACTGCCACCGCTACCATGATGCCATCGAGGCAGTGGTGGTGCCGGCGGTCAGTCAGTTGATGGAAGAACACCGCCAGCGTCTGGGCGTTGAAAAATTACGTCCCTGGGACCTGCTGGTGGAATCGCTCAGCGGCCAACCCTTGAAACCCTATGAAACGCCGCAGGAACTGGAAGAAAAGATCGTGGGCGTGTTCGAGAAAATTCACCCGGATTTTGCGCGCTATTTTGAACATATGCGCGCAGCTGACCTGTTTGACCTGCATAACCGCAACAACAAAGCCCCCGGCGGCTACACCCTGGAATACCCGGTGAGCGGCGATCCGTTCTCGTTTTTGAACTGCGTCGGGCTGCACAGCGACCTGATGGCGGTGCTGCATGAGGGCGGCCATTGCTTCCATTTCTATGACACCTTCAAATTCGGCAATATCCAGTATTACCAGCAATTCAACCCGCCGATCGAGTTTGCTGAGGTGGCAGCCATGGGTATGGAATTGCTGGCGCTATCCCATCTGGGCAAAGAAAAAGCGCGCCTGACCGGCCGCGCAAAATCCAGCGGTTTTTATGATGCCGCCGAACACCGTATTGCGGAGATCCAGGCACTGCGCACCATCCTCGCATTCCTGCCGTTCATGTCGGTGGTGGACCTGTTCCAGCATTGGGCGTATACCCACCCGGCAGCCGCCTGTGAACCTGCCAATTGCGACCAGGTTTGGTCAGAACTGTGGGACCGCTTCCTGCCGGATGCCGATTGGAGCGGCTTTGAGGATATCAAAGCCACCGGTTGGCACCGCAAGATCCACATTTTCAGCGACCCCTTCTATTACATCGAGTATGGACTGGCGCAGACTGGTGCGCTGCAAGTATGGCTGAACAGTCAGCATGACTACAAAGGCGCGGTCAAGTCGCTGCGCACAGCCCTGGCGTTGGGCGGCAGCGTCGGTTTGCAGGAGTTATTCGCCACCGCCGGTATTCAACTGGCATTCGAGCGCGAGCCGTTGCAGGTACTGGTGGATGCGGTCATGGAGCGCATCGAAAACCTGACCGCGCAGATTTGAACCATTAAAAACGGCCAAGAAAATGATTAACAGTCGTTTGATGGTCAGGCGCTTGTTTTGCGCTGACGCGCGCGGTCGATCAGGATCACCGGGATGTCGATGAGGACTGACACCGCCACGATGATCAGCACCAGGTTCCTGTCACGCACAAAGCGTGCCTGCAAAAATTCTTCATTGAACTCAAGCGTAAGCTT
>DSBE01000322.1 GCA_011053085.1 Chloroflexota bacterium | reverse complement strand
TTTGCGGGGCGGGCGGCAGAAATTGATCCAACGGCAGGGGGGGCGGTTTGTCTGTCATAGTTCACCTTTCATGGGGCGGTTCGGTTAACTTAAGTAGGTATTATGAGTTATTGTAAAGCAAATCGATAGGGGACAATCAACCTTTTACTGAGCCCAATTTCAGGCCGGTGGTGAAATAACGCTGCAGGAACGGATACACCACCAGAATGGGGATCATAGCTTAAAAATCCATATTGCGGATCAGGTCGTCCAAAAAGGATTTTGGGAGAAAGGGGCCGAGTTCACTTAAATGCTCCATGACCCAATCCTGGTCGGGGGTTTTCTCGATCAACCGCAACAATGCGTCACGGGCTATGAATGGCGCCAAACGCAGCACAAAGGTTTTATCGACTTCGCCGTCGATGGCCTTATCAATGGCCACGCTCATCACCTCACGGCTGACAAAAGGTGCCAGATTCTCAATCACAGACAGGCTCTCCAGGTCGTTTTTCGCCAGATACGACAGGAATTTTTCCTCGAGCACTACGCGGCTGAGGAAAGGCGCCATCTGCATCAATAACTTCAATTTTGGATCTGAGGGCACATAGCGGGTGTGTCCGTGTACGGTATGGTGTGTATGTCCGTGATGGGACCCGGGAACATTAAAAAAATCATCCTCTTCTTCATTTTCATCTTCTTCCTCGTCATCATTATCGACATCCTGATTGTCCAACTCTTCGTCTTCCTCGTCCTCCTCCAGCCTGCCGGACATGCGGCGAGAGAAGAGGCTGTTCTTTCTGCGCAAATCTGCCGGGTCAGGATTGATGAGACGGTCGATGGTGACACCGAACAGGCGCGCCAATCGCACCAGGGTTTCGACATCCGGGGCTGATTCGCCATTCTCCCATTTTGACACTGCCTGGTGGCTGAGATCGAGCTGACGCGCCAGCTGGCGCTGAGTCCAACCACGCTCCTGCCGCAGCGAGGCGATTGAGGCACCAATTAATTTACTATCCATGTTATTCTCCTTTGTTTTTGTTTTCTTTCAGTAGAATTCTACTATTAGTTGAATTCTACTGACATTACGAATGTTTGTCAAGAACTTTCCTCTGAAAAACACAAAACCTCCGACCCTTTAAGAGCAAGAGGTTCTGCCTATCTGAGTATGATGGAAAACAGGAGGATTTACCCCTGCCGCAACTCCAGCACCCAATCAGTACTACCGGGCGGGGTGAAGGTAGTATTGTGCCAGGGGTTCACTTCAATGATGCCCACAGGGGTGTACTCGCCGCCACGCGGGTCGTACCACTGTGCGTGCAACTGCGATCCTTTCAAAAGGAAGGTGCGAATGGTCACCGGCAACCCGGTTGGGATATATACCAGTGCGTAGGAACCATCAGGTGCGCGGCAAGCAGCCACATGATCAGCTCCGGTAGGGTTGGGGGGAGCAATCAGCGACTGATCCGGCAAACGGTCAAAGTAAGGTCCAGATTCAATTAACTGTCTGGCAAACTGCATCTGTCCAGACCCGGGCAGGTGCAGGGCTTGATCCCAGGGCAGCGAGGCTGCGATGATGGGCTTATCGCCGGCTTTCCACATCTGCCAGATATCGTTGCAGCCGTAAGTATGTCCGCAGGCGCCGCTGAACAGCGACCAGTAGCAGAATTTGCGTGCCTGGTGGGCGTCAAGGCGTCCGAAGGCTTCGGTGAAGCCATGCGCGATATTTTCATAACCCGGCTCGCCATCTATCACTGGTTTGATCGGGGTGCGGTTGTATTCGGCGGCGATGGACGTATAGTTGTCGCGGTCGCGGGTGTGGCCGGTCTGGATCATGTTGAAATCAAGCCAACCGGCGTCGTGAAACCAGAAAGCGGAAGAGTACTGCCCGATGGGGTGGTAGGTTTTTAGATGCCGTCCGCCATCGCCTTCACTCAATCCCTGCGCCATCGCTGCGAGGGTTTGTTGTTCCTCTTCATCGCCAACGAATTTATCGCCGCCCAGAATCCAGATAATGGGGGCATGGCGGTAACGCGTGCCGAGAAAGCGTCCGTAAACCCGCGCATTTTCGGGGTTGAACACCAGGGGACCGATGCCGCCGTCTTTGTGCCATTTGTCGCCCCAGGTGGGCAGCATGCCGATGAAAAGTCCCAGTTCAGCCGCGCGATTGACGATCCAGTCAACATCTTCGAAATAGGCTTGGTTGGGGCGGGTGGGATCATTGTCAATCAAGGGACGATGCCCGGCGGGGTTGGGGGTGTTCAACCCGTCCAATTCTGCCAGCACCACCGCCTGGATGACAGTGAAGGATTTGGCAGCACGGTCCTGCAAGTACTGATCGGCTTCACTTCGGCTAAGGCGATGAAAGAGCTCCCAGGCGGTGTCTGCCAGGTAAAAGAACGGGCTGCCATCCGGCTTCACCAGATAACGGTGGTTGGGGCTGACCATCAGGCTTTGGTTAGCGGTATGATCGTTCATTTGTTTTTTTCCTGTGAATGATGGTGTAAGTGGATAAGTTGCTGACGTGATTGTATCATGCAGGAAAAGTAGGCGGTACCTGGTGAAAATGAGAAAACCTGTCGATTGCTGGACAATTTGCCGCACTGCGGCATAAATACCGTATAATTGTGAAAATGTTTTATCCAACAGGGGCCAGGATTGTAGTTCAGGAGAGATTAAGATGAAGATTGCTGTAGTAACCGATACGGATGCGAGTTTACCACAACATATTTGCGATCAATACCAAATTCAACTGGTGCCGATCACGGTGCAGTTCGGCGAAGAATCTTTTGAATCGGAGGTGGACATCACCGATGAGGAGGTGTTCGTGCGTATTGACCGCGAAGGCAAACTGCCGACCACGGCCGCGCCTTCACCCGGCAAATGGGCACAGGCATTTCAGGCAGCGTTTGATGATGGCGCCGATGC
>DSBE01000268.1 GCA_011053085.1 Chloroflexota bacterium | reverse complement strand
TATTAAATCTTTGAGTTTCTCATAACCTGCCCAAACCAGTGCAGAGGTGGGTTCGACAAAAAAACCCTTTCGTGCCAATGATGAAAACCCATCCATGATCGATGTTTCATCGACCATTATGAATTTTCCGCCAAGTTCTTTGACCATCTGTAGGAGATTGTTTCCTTGCCTTGGCTCGCTGACCGACGCCCCCTGCGCGACAGTTTCTCCAGGCGATACCTTTTTGTAGACCGCAGCATGTTCTGACCATGCCCGTGCAACCGGCGCGCACCTATCAGGCTGGACGCCAACAAAATAGGGCAAGGTTTCAATATATCCTTTGTGAAGCAAGGCAAGAAAACCCTCGATCACCCCGCGCAGCAAATGGCCATGTCCTAACGGTGTGATAACAGTACCGGGCACTGTGTGATCCATCTGCTTGAACAATTCATAAGCTATGGTGGCAATACCGCCCAGCCCAAATGGCAAAAAGGCGTGGCTGGCATACCAACTACCTCTCTCTGCTTCCCGTCTGACTGCTTCAGAAGCAGCCTGGCGCGGACCTTCAATCAACACAGCTTCAGCGCCAAAGCATTCAATCTGGTCGATCTTCGCCTGTTCAGTGTAAGCAGGAACAAATACTTTCGCAGTGATACCAGCCCTGGCAGCATAGGCAGCAAAGGCAGCGCCTGCATTGCCAGACGAATCCTCAATTGCCTGGGTTCCTCCACGAGCCAATACCTCACTGACGATCAATGGCATTACACGATCTTTGTAAGAACCAGTGGGATTTAAATATTCAAGTTTGAAAAAAAGCGTACCAATATTATCGACCTGTACCAGCGGAGTGCTGCCTTCACCCAGGGTCAACACCGGTGCAGATGGATTAAGAAAGGCATGTCGATATTTCCAGATACCTGGCTGCTCCTCCTCTACCTGAGACAGATCAAAGGGAAAAATTCCCTGAACTTCAAATTCGCCTCCACAGCTTTCGCAAAGATACGGCATACCTCCCGATGGGTAAGGCCGTTTACAGTCCTTGCATTGGATCATCGACCGCCTCCAATTGGCGGCAGCAAGGCGACCTCAGCACCATCAGGCAGCAGATCGCCTCTCAGGGCGATTTTTTTATTAATCGAGATCACAATTTTCTCTGTCAAGTGAGGAATTAATGGTGGAAACTGTTGTTTTAAATTCGTCAGCATATCGTCCACCGTAGCATTATCAGGCATCGACAGGCGCACGCTATTCACTCCTGCTTTGACTCTCAAATTGGCATACAACACCACTGTCACATCGATCATATTATCACTCACTTCCTATTAGAATTATTATAATGGAAAATCCGCTTGTGCTATAATTCAACAAATGAGCATCAAGATTGCCCAGTTCAAATCAGACCAATACCAGGTATCAACCCCGGTATATTCTGGTCCTTTGGATTTACTGCTTGACTTGATCGAAAGCGCTGAACTTGACATCACAGCATTGTCATTGGCACTGGTCACCAACCAATATTTGCAATACCTGAATCAGGTAAAAGAACAAGATCCTGAAGAAGTCTCTGCTTTCCTTGTGATCGCAGCCAAATTGCTCCAGATAAAATCAGCAGCTTTGCTGCCGAAGCCGCCATCGGAAGCCAAAACAACTGAAGAAGATCCCGGAGAAGAACTTGCCAGACAATTACGTGCCTACAAACAGTTCAAGGAACTCTCTGAATTTCTCAAAGAACGTGAAGATGGCAATTATCGTACCTACTTGCGTGTAACAGCACCCAGGCCAAAATTCGAAAGCAAACCCGATCTCAGTGAATTGACCCTGGAAGCATTTCTGGCTGCTGCCCGCACCGCCTTTTTTGTGCGCACCGATCTGCCGATCAATGATGTCGTCAATATCCCCCGCGTCACCATCAAACAAAAAGTTAGTGCGATCTTACACCGCATCAAATCAGCCCCCGCACAACGAATATCCTTCCGGGAATTGACCCATCAGGTCAGTCGTCTAGAGGTGGTCATTTCATTTTTGGCGGTATTGGAACTGTACAAACAACAGGTTGTCAATCTGCATCAAAACGGTTTATTCAACGATATAGAAATTGAAGCGACAGAGCGTATCGATGAATTCGATATGGCTGCCACTGAATTTATTGACACATGAGAATAAATTTCTCTTAATCTTCTTCAGAAGGAGGAGCTTCTTCCACCAGGCTTTTCTCAACCAGCTCATATGGAAGCCTGCCGCTCAACCAAACGCACATCAAGCTGATTTGATTGTCGGAATAATCTTGCTGATCTGGGAATTGGTTGCGAAATTCCTCCACCAGGTAATTGAATTGTTCTTCCTGAGGCCATTGTGGCAGAAAACCGGGTAATTTTTTACGGTTTGCTTCCAAAGGTAACACCTGCCAATTCTTTCCCGTCAAAAGGTCAAATACCAATGCGCCTAAAGGCTGATAAATCGTGAACCAGGCATCCAACACACTGACAACGAAATCAGCGTTCTTCTCAAAATATTCCCCTGCATTCTTGGCCTTTAAGGAAACAGGTGCAGCGATACTGTTGCGGAATCCGGGAATCTTTACCCCGCGCTTGATGTGGCTGTTCAGCGTCCTTCGCTGGTCGCTGGAAAGTGAGTCATATCCTGAGAGAACATCCTTAAGTACTTCAAGTTTGAAGTCCTCTAACATAAAAGCATTGATTGCATGCCATGGTAAAAATGCAATTTTTGATTTTTTTTGATCACTGTCAGCCATCATGATCTCCTATCTTTTTTCTCATGGAAGTTATAATGCGAAGCATTGTCCCGGTTTAAAGCAAAAAGAGAGAAAATTGGCAATGACCTACTCTCCCGGGAGGTCGCCCTCCAAGTACCATCGGCGCTGGCAGCCTTAACGACTGGGTTCGGGATGTAACCAGGTGTACCACTGCCG
>DSBE01000269.1 GCA_011053085.1 Chloroflexota bacterium | reverse complement strand
TGCTTTCACCGCGCCGCTGCTGGTCAGCAGCCTGCTGTCTGTCACCAACGGGTTCGCCTGGATATGGTGGATAAGTGCTTTCGCCTTTGTTGCCCTGACACCCCTGGTTTTTTTGATCCAAAGCCCTCCCATCCGCCAGATCACACCCGCCAATCCGCAAGCCATCGCGCCAAGAACAATAAAGGAATTCCACCGCCTCATCTTTTTGATCGCCTTGTTTCTTTTTTTCTATGTCGGAGCAGAGATCGGTTTCGGCAGTTGGTTGACCACCTATGCCCAGGTGCGCCTGCCGCTTGACCAACTCAGCCGCTCCTACCAGTTAACCTCCGCTTTCTGGATCGCCATCATGGCCGGAAGATTGATCTCCATCCCGCTCAGCGCGCATTTCACTGCCCGTCGTTTGCTGTGGTTCCTGATATCAGGATGTTTTCTCAGCCTGCTGCTGATTCTCGCCGGCGGAAGCAATTGGCTGATCCTGCTGATCGGTTCTTTTTTATTGGGCACTTGCATGGCGCCGATCTTCCCACTGACTTTTGCACTGACCGAAGAATTGATGGAAGTAACCGGCACCATTTCAAGCTGGCTCTTCATCGGTGCTTCCTCCGGCGCTTTGTTCTTCCCCCTGATCCTCGGCCGCCTGTTAGAGTTCACCAACCCATCCAATATCATTTTTGCCCTGATGGCACTGGTACTCACCGCTGCTTTCAGTTACTTCCTGCTCAACCTCGCCATCCCCAGCCATCGCACCAAAATACAGGGCTGAGGTTTTTCATTTTGCGCACGCCTGAACACACCAGGCTGAAAATGATATGATTACTTTCACAGGAATCTATCGAGTCCTGTGAAATCTATTATTGAAGGAGAAATTATGTACGCTTTAACCAATGCAACCATCATGACCATCACCCAGGGCACCATCGAACATGGCACCATTCTGTTTGACAAAGGCAAAATTACTGCCATCGGTACAGATGTCGCCATTCCTGAAGGCGCGACCGTCATCGACGCCACCGGCAAAACCATCACACCCGGTTTTGTCGACGCCCACTGCCACACCGGCATTTTTTCAGACGGCATCGGCTGGGATCATGCTGACGGCAATGAAATGACCGACCCGGTCACCCCCCATCTGCGTGCGCTGGATGCTCTCAACCCGGATGACATAGCCTGGCCTGAATTGGTGGCCAATGGCATCACCACCGTCTTGACTGGCCCCGGCTCCGCCAATGTCATCGGCGGTATGTGGATTTGTGTCAAAACACAGCCCAAATCAACGGTGGATCAGATGATCTTGCTCGAACCCGCCGGGATGAAGATGGCGCTGGGCGAAAATCCCCGCCGCGTGTACGGCGGCCAGAAACGCCTGCCTTCCACCCGCATGGGCAACGCTGCCGTGCTGCGCAATGCCCTCTATGAGGCGCAGAACTTCCTGAAGAAACAAGAGAAATATGAGGAAGACCTGGCGGAATACGAAAAGAAAACCGCCGACGGCGATAAGGAAGCCAAACAACCCACCGAGCCCGAACGCAATCTCAAGATGGAAGCACTGGTCAGGGTCATCAAGCGCGAATTAAAGGCACGCATTCACGCCCACCGCGCGGATGACATCATCACCGCCATTCGCATCTGCGAAGAATTCAACCTCGATTACACCATCGAACACTGCACCGAGGGTTACAAAATCGCTGATATCCTCGCTGAAAAGAAGGTGCCCGTCACTGTCGGACCCGCCCTCATGTCACGCCCCAAGTTCGAAATGCGCGGAATGACTCCCAAAAACCCCGGCATTCTTGCCAAAGCCGGCGTCAAGGTCGCCATCCAGACAGATGAGATGTCAGGGGTGAAATTCCTCGCCATCAACGCCGCCCTGGCTGCCCGCGAGGGCATGCCAGTGGAAGAAGCCCTCAAAGCCATCACCATCAATGCCGCTGAGATCATCGGTGTGGCTGACCGCGTAGGTTCGCTCGAAGTTGGCAAAGACGCTGACCTGGTGGTGCTGCCCGGCCATCCGTTAGACTTCCTCTCAGCACCTGAAATGGTCTTCATCGACGGCGAACGCGTTCTCTAACGCCTAAACTGATTGAATATTACCAACGACAGCGGCAGCCACCGCTGTCGTTTTTTTATTCCTTACAACCTTTTCGCATCTGTTTGCGTATTTGATGATGAGAACAAATGAAGACTGGAAGGAAAATTGCAATGAATAATGAAAGAAAACGGGTTCCCCTGCTGTTGTGGCCATTTTATGCCCTGTGGCGCCTGGTCGTGTGGATTTTGGAGATCACCGGCCGCACGTTGGCATTCATTTTGAGCCTGGTGTTTGTATTTGTCGGCGTGCTGTTGACCATGACCGTGGTCGGCGCTATTATCGGCATCCCGCTGGCGATCATCGGCGTGATGCTGTTTGTCGCCGCCCTTAGCTAATCATTTCCCCTCAACTGATTTTTATCCAATAGCCCTGGAGAAGGTTTTCTTCAGGGCTATTCAGCTTAACTCATTTCAGTCCATCATTTTTATATTTGCAATCTGTTCAATTCATGACGATAAACCGCCCAGAAACCGCTATAATCAAACCAATCACCATCACCAATTGGAGGAAACTATGATACAAGCAAAACCTGTCTCACCCCAAGGCATGCAATGGTTCCAGGATGTGCGTTTCGGCATGTTCATTCACTGGGGATTGTACTCAATCCTGGCGCGCGGCGAATGGGTCATGCATGTAGAAAGCATCCCGATAGCCGAATACGAGAAACTGGCGCCCGCCTTCAACCCGGTCAAATTTAAAGCCGATGAATGGGTCAGCCTGGCGGCTGATGCCGGGCAAAAGTACATGATCATCACCAGCCGCCACCACGACGGCTTCAGCATGTATGACACCCAACTCAGCGACTACAAAATTACCAACACCCCCTTCAAGCG
>DSBE01000261.1 GCA_011053085.1 Chloroflexota bacterium | reverse complement strand
CTATTTATATTAATCACTATAATTATATATATAGGTGGTAACGGACACCAATAGTTCTGAAAGGATACCATATGTTTTCCCACATAACACCGCCTACGGAAACCACCCCCTTCCAGCCACCACCGCAGTCAAACACGCTCATGACTGCCATGTTGGAAGTGCTTAGAAAAAACACAGTCCGCGAAACCAGCGTGAAGGAAGTACGCGGAAAATAACTACCAAACAACCATAGGAGAACACCATGTTCCAATTACTTGTAACTTCACTGTATTCGGCCTACGTCACCAACCCCCACCAACAGAAGTCCAAAACCAACTGGACTCGTTCCGATGAGGAAATTGAGAAGCAACGAAAATAAACGAGACAAACTAATAAACACCATTTACTAATCGCACTGCTGCTGACAAATCAGCAGCAGTTGCTTTTAAAGTGTATAATCAGAAACGACAAACGCAGCCATATATTAAATCTACACAAAAGGTGGTATTCATGAACCCAATAATCATTGAATTCACAATAGGCAATCTGAACCTTGCTTTGCGCTGGTACGGCGTCCTGGTGATGGCAGGCATTATTTTCAGTGCCTGGCTGACCACCTTCGAGATCAAACGCCGCAAAGAAGATCCCGAATGGGTGTGGGACATGCTGATCTGGCTGGTGATCGGCGGCATCATCGGCGCCCGTATCTGGTATGTGCTCAACGCCACGTTGGGCGGCAGCACCTATTACACAGACAACCTCGTCCGCATCATCATGATCCCGGAAGGCGGTTTGCACTACTACGGCGCTATGGTCGGTGGTGCCATTGCCCTGATTGTGTATTGCAAGATTCGCAAGTTAGATATATGGGTGTTCATCGATTCGATTGCCCCATCTTTGCTCTTGGGGCAGGCGTTGGCACGTCCCGCCAATTTCATCAACCAGGAGCTATACGGTCCCCCTACCTCCATGCCCTGGGGTATCAAAATTGATGCTCCCTTCCGCATTGGTGAATGGCGCGACATCATCGCCTACCCGGTGGAAACCACCCGCTTCCATCCCACTTTTGCCTATGAGATGATCTGGAACATCATCACCGGTTGTTTGATGCTATGGCTGGGGCGCAAATATGCTGATAAGTTCAAGCCCGGCGCCATGTTCAGCCTGTGGTTGGTACTGGCAGGTGTTGGCAGGGTCATCATTGAAACCTGGCGGCCTGACCAACCCGTTATCCCTGGTACAGGATTAAGTTATACCCGCCTGGTCGCCATCCTGATGGCTGTTGCCGGCCTGCTGGCGTTAGCCTACCTTTATCACTTCATCAAGCCATCCTTCCTGAAAGCTCCGCGTGAGAAATACTTCATCAGCGATGGATATCCGCTGCCGCAGAACACCAAAAAATCGACCGCCAAATCTTCCTCAAAAAAAGGCAGCAGCGGTAAGAAAACCAAT
Source organism: Chloroflexota bacterium (assembly GCA_011053085.1). GTDB lineage: Bacteria > Chloroflexota > Anaerolineae > Anaerolineales > Anaerolineaceae > SpSt-1165. Next base: position 1,503 of record DSBE01000261.1, on the reverse strand, counting down.
AAGAAGAAAAAGAAATGATACAAAAGACCCCTCCCGCCGAGGGGTCTTTCTTCACTCAGGTTGTGCGGCGATCCACTGCAGCACCGCGCGCGTCAGCAGCGTATCTTCTTTGGCGCGATGCGCATTGGGGATGACGATACCGCAATAGGCACCAGCCTGTTCTAAGCGGAACCAGCGATAGGTGTTGGTACGGCGGTTGATGACTGCGCGAAATTGGGCAAACAACTTCATCACATCGAAAGCAGCAAAGCGCTCACGGCGGATGCCATAACGGTCATTGCTCTGGTCGATCAACCGCAGATCAAAGTCTGCATTGTACATACACACCGTTTTGCGACGCAAAATGGCTTGCACTGCGGGCCAGACTTTATCCCACGTGGACAGGTCTGCTACCATTTCATTGGTAATGTGATGAATGGCGATCGCCTCCTGTGGGATGATGTTCTGCGGACGGATCAATTGCTCGAACAAAACCTCGCCCGCGTTATCCACGATCGCCAATTCAATGATTTCAGCATCTGCCAGCAATCCGGTGGTCTCTGTATCCAGATATACCGGATTGGTGCTGAGCACCTGCCGCGCAGTGCGAACTGCCGCAGCACGCGCACCGGATGGCATAAACGATCCAACCACGTTCAGTTTTGCAGCCAATAGCGGATACGGTCAATTTCGATACGGAAACCTGCTGTTTCAAAAGCGGCGATGAATACCCCGAAGTGACCAGCACCTTCAAATTGGTCGTTATTGACCTCTTTGACCAGCTTGCCGTTGATATACAGGGCAATGCTGTCACCTTTCACCATCACACCCAGGCGGTTGGTCTGGTTGGCGCCGCGGTTGAGTGCCTCTGTAAATTGCCAGGGAATGATATTGGTGTAACTGCCATCATAGCCCCGCAGACTATATTCACCATTGCAGCGTGCGGCGAGGAAATAGCCGCTGGAATAATCAGGGCCGCGGAATATGATGCCGTATTCGTCAACACCGCTGCATTGTTTCACATTGATGTCAGCTTCGAGATAAAAGTCCTCAATGGTACGGTAGGTCATGCTCCACGTGTGCCAGCCAGGCACCGCCAGAGAGGACGTCATCACCAGGGCATTGTTCTCCAAGGTGAACGTGGTGTGTTCATCACTGGCTGTGTAAAATCCTTCATCACTGCCCCCATCAAAAGTGCCGCGCCAGGTGGAATTCCCGAGCCAACTCAGTGGATCTTCATTTTCCGGCGTCGGGGTCAGTGTGGCGGTAGGTTCCAGTGTGGGCGTTTCTGTAGGATTGGGCGTGGCACTGGGTTCCGGTGTAGGTGTGGCAGGCACCGGAGTGAGGGTGGCGATGTCATCATCCTCACCCTCAGAAATCTGGGGCAGTGTTGCGGTTTCAATCGGTTCTGCCACGGCTGCTGTCAATGTGAGTGCGACAGAAGTGGCAACCACCGCAGCACCTTCCGCATCCAAAGTTGGCCGTACACCCAACGGCACATTACAGGCTGTTAACAAAAACAGG
>DSBE01000079.1 GCA_011053085.1 Chloroflexota bacterium | reverse complement strand
ATCATAGAAGATATGCGCAAACGGGCAGATAATCGGAATCGCGCGATGATTTCAAGGCTGAATCAGTATCTTTCACTGCTTCAACTGGATTATGACGTAGACGTTCGTCCCTTGACGCCTGCCGGAAATGCCACCGAACGGCATATGCTTACTGCTTTGGTGGAAAAGTCTCGCAATACGATTCCTGACTTTGTTGGCTTTTGGTCGCAGAAATTGGACATCTCTTTCTCATCAGTGGAAGAAATGGCGAGAGATATTCCGAAATTCAAAAATGCGATCAGGGCGAAATTGATGAAACGCGGCGGAGTGGCTTACATGCAGCCTGACGAATCAACCTTCCCGGGTGTTGATGAGGCACATCAACTCATCACAGGTGCTGGCGCAATCCCTTGTATCACCTGGCTGGACGGGACCTCATCGGGCGAACAGAAGATCGAAGAATTGTTGGCGCTGTTGATCGGAAAGGGTGCAGGGGCTTTGAACATTGTGCCTGATAGAAACTGGAATATTGCAGATCCAGCGGTCAAAAAAGTAAAACTCGCCAATCTGTATACGGTGGTAGCCCTCGCTGATCAGTTTGATCTGCCTGTTTTGGCGGGCACTGAGATGAATGCGCCGGGCCAGAAGTTCGTCGATGATTTCGATGCCCCTGAATTAGCGCCAGTTCGTGATGCTTTCCTGCGAGGAGCTTACTTTTTGTATGGGCACACCATATTGGAGAGATTTACCGGCATGGGATATCAAAGCACATGGGCTGATAGAGAGTTGGGATCGAGAAAGAACAAAAATGACTTTTTCGAGAAAGCAGGCATTCAGGTAGAGCCTAAAGATGCAAGCAGAATATTAGGAAAAATTGATACGACAATGACGTCGGATGAAGTATTGGCAGTAATTAATTGAAGTGGAAAATGGTGAAACGGAGAATATAATGGATCTGTTAGAGCGATATAAAAATGTACAAAATGAACTGCCCGAGAAATACATGGCATTGCCCGTCTATGGCGCGGGCTTGGAGAATGTTGGCGACGAGGCCGGGCGACCGATTTATCTGCCCATAAATTCAATCGGCCCGGACGAACTATTGATCCGACACGATACCGACAGTATTTGTTTTTCTGATATTAAGGTGATTAACCAAGGCCAAGAACACCCCCGGATTTACCAGAACATGGCCGAAGATCCAGTGGTTCTGGGGCACGAACTGACGATGACAATTGTCAAAGTTGGTGACAATCTCAAGGATCAGTACAAACCTGGGCAGCGATTCACCATTCAAGCCGACATTTATGAGGACGGCGTCAGCTATGCCTATGGTTATTACTACCAGGGGGCGATGTCACAGTATGGCGTGGTTGATAAAAGGGTTCTTAACAGCGATGGGGGAAACAACAACCTTCTGCCGCTTGATGATACTACCGGCTATGCAGAAGGAGCCCTGGCAGAACCATGGGCATGTGTGGTCGCGGCGTATGGGCTTGATTATCGAAATACTTTTCAGACTGACGGTACCGTCTGGTTCATTGGTGCCAATGATGATCGAGAGTTTGTGATCGATGTTGGCTTCGTCAAAAAAGCAAAGCCTAAGAAGATTCTGGTCACAAATATCCCGGAGAAACTGACTGACAGGATCAAATCCCTTGCAAACGAACTGGGGATTCAGTTTGATCATGTTAGTGATATCAACAGTCTGGACGATGAGGTGGTGGATGACATCATTTTGTTTGGACATGACGCAGTTATCATTGCAACAGCAAGCCAGAAGTTGAAAAGTCACGGTGTATTCTGCATTATGACAGATCAGAAGATCCCAGAACCTGTTCCGGTTGACCTGGGCAGGGTGCACTACCAGCGATGGTTGTATGTTGCGGATTCCGGCTTGGATATTTCGAAGGCTTATCAAAACGGATTAAAGCGGAATACCCTCAAGCCAGGTGGAAAGGTCTTGTTTGCGGGTGCTGGAGGACCGATTGGCAGAATGCATGTGCAACGGGCAATCGAATTTCAGAACCCTCCTGCCACCATTGTCTGCACCGATGTCAGTGATCTGAGGTTGGAAGATTTGCGATCCACCTATTCAAATCAAGCACAGCAACGCGGGGTCGAGACCATCTTTTCAAATCCTATGCAGAAAGAATCTTATCAAGAAACCATCGGTCATATTATGGATGATGGCGGGTTCGACGATATTGTTGTTTTGGCACCGGTGCCACGATTAATCGAGGAAATTACCGGCTACGTTGCCAAGGATGGATTGGTGAATGTATTTGCCGGTATTGCGCGTGGAACGACGGTAAACATTGATTTTCACAAAATCGTACATGAAGGTGTCCGTTATATCGGCCATTCTGGCTCTGCACTGGAAGATATGCAGATGACGCTTGACAAAATTCAATCTAAAGAATTAAACGCGGGAAGGACCATAGCGGCGGTAGGTTCACTTCATTATGGAAAAGAAGGGTTGCAAGCTGTAAAGGATGCTCTATATCCGGGGAAGGTGGTTATATTCAACCATATCAAAGAATTCCCAATTACCCCTTTGGAAGATTTCAAGGATAAATTGCCCTCTGTGTATGCCCTTTTTGATAACGGCGAATGGACCAACGCCGCTGAAGAAGAATTTTTACGCATGATGTTGGCTTGATTATAGAATTGAGCCATTAGAAAGATGATATATACCCTGACGCTGAATCCCGCTATCGACCGCTCCTATTTTGTGGATGGCATGGTTATTGATAGTGTGAATCGTGTTCATGATATTCGAAATGAATGGGGCGGGAAGGGTATCAATGTTGCCAGGGCTCTTAAGAAGAGCGGGGTTTCCGTAAAGGCAGTAGCGTTATTGGGTGGAATCAATGGAATGCAATTAGCAGAAGGGACCAGGGCGGAAGGGATAGACCTGATTGCTCTGAATATCAAAGCCAACACCCGCGTGAATCATGTAT
>DSBE01000123.1 GCA_011053085.1 Chloroflexota bacterium | reverse complement strand
GTCAGTCGATAACAGGCCAGGTTTGGCTCAAACGCAGGAATTCTTCGCACATGGCGTTAACGGCTTCTGGGCGATGGCCGGCGCCGACCGGGTCGCTGTAGAATTGGGCGATGAAACCGCCCTGCGATGTACCGAGGGTGGTCACCAGGCGGCGGCAATAGGCGCGGATGTCATCCAGGGTGCCGTACACCATGGTTTTCTGGATATCCACCGGACACCAGAAGGTGAGACGGCCGCGGAAACGGCGCCCTAATTCTTCCAGTCCCATATTTTCCTGCTGCTGCATGTCGATGACATCCAGGCCGATTTCGATCAAGTCATCGAGAATGGCACGGATATCGCCGCAGGAGTGCAGAAATGCGAACATGCCGGCGGCGTGCACGGCTTCGTAAACGCGCGCGTAGCGCGGCTTCCAGAGCTGCCGCCATGAGTTTGGCGAGATCATCAGACCCTGTTGAAAGCCCCAGTCGTCAGCAAAGATGAAGCCATCAACACCTGCCTTTGCATATTGCTCGATGGCATACAGGTTCATCTCAACCAGTGTGTCGATCAATTTCCCCAATTCTTGCGGGTTTTGGTGTATGTCCAGCCAGGTGTTCTCGAGGCCTCGGATGAAATGTACGCGTTCGTACAGCGAAATGCCGCTGCCCAGCAGAAATTTATCCCCCGCGGCAGCCCGCGCAGAAACCAGAGACTGCCAGCGGCGCGGGTCGCGGATGTCGGGGATGGCAAATTTCTCCCACTGAGACCAATCTTTGAGCGGATGGTCTTTCACTTCCCCCAAATTTGACACCCCGATATTCTCCCACACACAGCCCCATTCATCCACCCCTTGCCGCGGGCGGTCATCCGGCGAAGGGTGCATGCCGCACCACGCAAAATCGCTGCCGAACGGTTCTGCCAGCGAGTAAGGGAGGCGCGGCGGGTTCTCAAAACGGATGGTGCGTTGGACGATCTCGCGGCTGTTCATGGGTGCATGCGCTCCTGTGATTGGTGGATACAACGATTATAGCCGCAAATCAAGGAGGCAATGTCAGGAGGAGCGTTTCAGGGTGAAATAAAATACGGCGCCATCACCGGGGACAGCCTGGCACCACACCCGCCCGCCATGGCGGTTGATGATGCGCTTGACGGTCACCAGGCCGATGCCGGTACCGGGATAGTCGCGCCCGTTGTGCAGGCGTTCAAAGGGGGTGAACAAGTTGCCTGACTCTTTCATCTCAAAACCGATGCCATTGTCGCGCACAAAGAAAACCTCTTCTCCGTCCATGCAGGTGGCACCGACCTGGATGACGGGTGCTTCGGCTTTGGCGCTGAATTTTAGAGCATTGTTCAGCAGGTTTTCCATCACAATTTTCATCAGGCCGGCATCTGCCTGCACCTGCATACCGGGTTTGATGTCGATCTGCCAGACAGGCTCAGCGGCGGCAGCGATCAATTCCTGGACAATTTCTGCTGCCAATGTGCTCAGATCAACCGGTTCGGGTTCGATTTCGGCTCGTGAGAGGCGCGAAAGGTCGAGCAGGTCGTTGATCAGTGCCGTCATGCGCTGGGCAGAGGAACGGATACGCTGTAGATAATGGCGTCCTTCTTCTTCCAGCGCGCCGGCGCATTCTTCTTCAAGTGCGGCGCTGAAACCGTCAATTGCGCGCAGGGGCGCGCGCAGGTCGTGGGATACCGAGTAGGCAAAGGCTTCCAACTCTTCATTGGCGATTTCCAACTGCGCAGTGCGTTCCTTCACGCGCTGTTCCAGCTCTTCATTCATGCGGTGGATCTCCTCTTGCGCTTCACGGCGTTCGGTGATGTCACGCGTGACCCCGCGAACTTCCACATGGCCGCTTTGTTGGTTGAGGTAATAAGAGGTGATCACTTCTGTCCACACGGTCGAACCATCGCGGCAGGGTTGTTCGACCTCATCGCGGAAGAATTCGCCAGAGGTTACTTGCCCGCGGCGGTACATGGCAGCTCGTTCACGGATCATTTCCTTGAGTTCCTGGGCTGCCTGGCGGCTGAGGGCAGCGTCAACCGGCAGCGCCATGATCTCTTCCGCCGTATACCCGCGCAGCGCCTCCACCGAAGGGCTGACATAGCGGAAGAAGAGGGTTTCGGTATCCAGCACCCACACCACATCCTTGATGTTCTCGGTCAATACCCGGTAACGTTCTTCACTTTCCTGTAGCTGGCGCGTCATACGTTCTCGCATCAACCTGCCAGCCATCAACTTGCCAAGAAAGGCGCTGCCCAGGGGATAGATTACCATCACTGGAAGGGCGATCACTCGCAGGACATTAATGGCGGTTTCAAAGGGTAAGGTGAACATAAGTAACAGCATGATGACATGCCCTGTCAGGCCGAAGAGAAACAACTCGCGCCAGCTGATTTGCGCCAGGTCGCTTTTGCGAACAGCCCGCCAGATCACCCCCAGCGCAGAGGTGGCGGCGATCACACTGATACCCGTCACGGTGGCAGCCCCGCCCTGCTGATAACGGAAGGCAGCAGTCATCAGCGCGGCGATGATGGTCGGCAGCGGCCCGAAGAAAAGACCGGTGACCGACAACAACACCGAACGTGTGTCGAAGACGATGCCGGGCACATATTGCCAGTGGGTCGTCATCACCGCGATGCCGATGCCGCCTACCACCAGCCCGATCAGCACCTGCTGCAGAGAAACCCGCCGCAATTCCCACTGGCGGATAGACATGTCAAACACCAGTGCCAGCGCCAGCAGCAGCGCTGCGTTTTGAACCAATGCCAGAAAGATGGAATTTTGCATGGGGATTCCTGATGATGGTGCTGAGGGGACTCTGCGAAGCAGATGATTATGTAATGATTATACAGCTATTTGATTACTCTTGTATGGACCACCTGACATTCTGTGAAAATTTTAACCATCCATATGACACCCTATCATGAAAGGAAACCGGAAGATAACGGGCCTGATTTGATATAAT
>DSBE01000124.1 GCA_011053085.1 Chloroflexota bacterium | reverse complement strand
TTCAGCACCAACAACAGCTCTCGCCAGTTCGCCCAGGCGAAAAGGCAGCAAATTATTCAGCAAATAGCCGATATTTTCACATAGAAAGGCATCCACAACTGACAATTTGTTTTCCAGCAAACTGCGCCATGCCAATGATCTGAATACCAAAGAAAAAAAACTTAGCAGCGCAAGGCTTGCGACCGTTGTGAATCGTACCTGGCGGAATGAAACCCAAAACTGACCCCAGTCCACCACAAAAGCCAACGCAATAATGACAGCCAATGAAATGATGATCCCCGGCAGCCATTTATGCCAGCGGTTGGTTCTCGTTTCTGGAAAGGTCACTCATCCCCCAACTTCAACACCGCCATGAAGGCTTCCTGGGGAATTTCGACATTTCCCACCATCTTCATGCGCTTTTTGCCCTTCTTTTGCTTTTCAAGCAGCTTTTTCTTACGGGTGATATCACCGCCGTAACATTTTGCAAGCACATCTTTGCGCAGTGCTTTGACATTGGCGCGGGAAATAACCCTTCCGCCTGAATATGCCTGTATCGCCACGTCAAACATCTGACGGGGTATGATCTTCTTTAATCGACTGACCAATGACTGCCCGCGATGGTAGGCATCTTCCCGATGAACAATGGTTGCCAGTGCATCAACAGATTCGCCTGTAACCAATATTTCCATTTTAACCAGATCGCCCGCCCGGTATTCGGCAAAGCTGTAATCCATGGAGGCATATCCTCGGGTTCTTGATTTTAGATCATCGAAGAAGTCCACGATCAACTCAGATAAAGGTATCTCGTAGGTCAACTGAACACGGTTCGGCGATGGATACTCCTGCTCAATAAACTCACCACGCCGTTTTGTCGTCAAATCCATCACCGTGCCGTAGAATTCCGTGGGCGTGAAGATCTGCAACCGCATCCAGGGTTCAGCAATCTCGGCAATGCCACCCTCGTCCGGCAGCTCTGCCGGAGAGTCGAGATAAATTTCTTCACCAGTCTGCATCACAACACGGTACTCAACCGATGGTGCTGTGATGACGATATCAAGATCATACTCGCGTTCCAAACGTTCTTGAATGATCTCCATATGAAACAAACCCAAAAATCCGCAGCGGAAGCCAAAATTCAATGCCTGCGATGTCTCCGGTTCATATACCAGGGCCGCGTCATTCATTTGCAATTTCGCCAATGATTCTTTTAAATCTATGTAATCTTCACCGTCCACCGGATAGATGCCAGCATACACCATTGGTTTCGCCTGACGATAGCCTGCCAGAGGCTCGTCGGCTGGATTCCTCAACAGCGTTATCGTATCACCTACACGACATTCCGATACTGTTTTGAGTCCAGTAGCAACATAACCCACTTCGGCGTTATCGAGTAAATCCGTTGGCTTCATGGCAGGCGCAAAGTAACCAATTTCGACTGGCTTGATGGCCGTTTTGTTTGACATAACCATCAATTCATCTGTATGCCTCAGTTGCCCGTCAATAATGCGGACATAGGCTACAGTTCCTTTGTAAGAATCATAATGGGAATCAAAAACCAGGGCCTTCAAAGCTCCATCAGGATTGCCTTGCGGTGGCGGTATTTTCTCAACGATCGCTTCCAGCACTGTTTCTACATTGATGCCTTGTTTGGCAGAGATCCTGATAATCTCATCCGGATCAACCCCCAGCAAGATGCTGATATCTTCTGCCACTTCATCGACACGAGCTGAGATCAAATCAATTTTGTTTATCACGGGAATAATCTCAAGGTCTGCCTCAAGCGCCAGGTACAGGTTCGCCAAAGTCTGCGCTTCAATCCCTTGCGAAGCATCCACCACCAGTAATGCGCCCTCACAGGCTGCCAGAGCACGGCTGACCTCATAGCCAAAATCGACATGACCCGGCGTATCGATCAAATTGAGATGATATTCGTTGCCATCCTGCGCCGCATATACCATACGCACCGCAGACGCTTTGATGGTGACGCCTTTTTCACGTTCAAGGTCCATCGCGTCCAGCATCTGTTCCTTCATGTCGCGGTCAGAAACAGTCCCGGTCAATTGGAGCAACCGATCAGCCAGGGTCGATTTACCATGGTCAATATGGGCAATAATGCAAAAATTTCGTATATGTGTGGTCATAACCTTCCAAGTGTACCTTAATCAAGGCGCAAACAGCACCTTTTATTTTACTTGACTTTGGCCTATCCGGCAGTTAGAAGAGGCTGATAATTTGCTCAGACGTCTGTAAACACATCGCTGATTAAATCATCCAGAGGTGGGCAGTCTTGCCGCTCATCGTTTACCCCAAAGTGAGTCAAATACTCGACATTCCCTTTGGGGCCTTTTATAGGCGATTGGATCAATCCATGGATCCTGAAGCCAATGCCTACACCAAAAGATAATACCTCACGCAACACTCTTTTGTGTACCTCCGCATCCAAAATCACACCATCATGTTTAGCGGCTGCTTTCCGTCCAGCTTCAAATTGCGGCTTGATTAAAGCTACGATGTGGCCCTGCCGGTTTTGGAACCATCCATTGACCACTGGCAGCAAAATTTTCAATGAGATGAAGGAAGCGTCAATCGTTGCCAGGTGAATATGTTCAGGCAGACTACTGAGATACCGGGCATTGGTTCGTTCCATCACAATCACACGCGGATCATTGCGCAACTGCCAATGCAAGATGCCATAGCCAACGTCAATCGCATATACCTTGTCTGCGCCATACTGCAACAGGCAATCAGTAAATCCTCCGGTAGAAGCGCCAACATCAGCACAAATTTTTCCAATTAAGGTAGTCAGTCCAAAAGAATGCAAGGCTGGTTCCAGCTTCAACCCCCCGCGAGAAACGAACCGCGGTTTCCCGGTCACTTCAATACGGCTGTCATCACTCACGCGGTGTGATGGCTTCAAGTGAACAACATCATCCACCCTCACTTCACCTGCCATGATCATGCGCTGAGCAAGCGTACGGCTCT
>DSBE01000188.1 GCA_011053085.1 Chloroflexota bacterium | reverse complement strand
GGAGGCTTTGATCCACTCTGGTTTGACCGCCCACAGCGGTTTCAACAAACGCGCAGGCCGGGCGCCTTTGGTGAGGGTTATAACCGCCATCAATTTGCGATCAGGATGGATATACTTGCCGCTCAACAGGTAATCCTGCTGGATGGTTTCAAAGTCAACGCTCAAAATTTTCAGCAGCAGCGCGGCAGCAAAACCGGCGCGGTCCTTTCCAGCGGTGCAATGCCATAACACCGGCTTTCCTGCGGCTTGCAGCACCGCCTGTAGAAAATGGGCATACTCAGCGGTGAATTCCAGTGATAATTGGCGGTAAGTGTTGAACATCACCAGGTTGGTATCCAACCCGTCGAAATCGTTGTTTTCATAGCGGCGGCGCATATCCTTCATCATGGTGGAGTTGCCCTCATCCAAAATGGGCAGTTCAATCACCTGAACGTCATTCAGCGGCAGGCGGTCAGGATCACGCTGTTTTTCTTCGGCAGAACGGAAATCAATGATAGTGTGCAGGTTCAAGGCGGTTAATGTCCGCTGGTCGCGGTCTTTCAATTTGCCCAGATGCCCGGCGCGATAGAGGGTGTGCCAGCGTACGGTTCTGCCGTCAACGGTCTGGTAGCCGCCCAGGTCGCGCAGATTGTTGATGCTGCGCAAAGGCAGGCGGCGGTGATGTTGGTGTGACGTACTCATTGATTGTCCTTTTCCGGTAGAGAGCCTGCCCACCATTGTACTTGATAACAGGCGTGTGCTCAAATTCACAAAAAGAGAACAGAGTAGTTGACAGAACCAGGTTCGTTTATTCTACCAGGCAAACCATCGAATTGACTTATGTATTCCAGCAACAGCAGCAGATCAGCCTGCCTCACGGGTGTTTTGATCTGTCGTGGTTGTTTCTTTCACAACCAGAATGGCGGGTCGCCTAATTGGCAGGACATCACCCTTTGAATGTCAGAATTGAGGGTCGAGTCCTCACTCACCAGCTTTTCTTGTGGGGCCGCAGAAATATGAGGAATTTATAAGCTCTTAATTATTAATTCTTAAGGTATGATAAATAATAATCTTTCTTCGAGGAATCCTATGAAATCATTTATGTCTTATTCCTTCATGCGGGGGCAGGGCCTGGTTGAGTATGCCCTGATCCTGGTGGCAGTAGCGCTGGTGGCAGTTTTAGCGTTGGCGCTGACCGGCAACACCCTTGAATCTACCTATTGCTCCATTGCTGAAGCCATTGGCATGGCTGATTGTGAAGGGGACAGCATTGGCGATGGAGGCGGTCCCGGCGGTGGTGGCGAGGATGAATCAGCAGAAGGCTGCTCATTCGGGTTTGAGAGCGAGGCTGACCTCAAAGGTTGGACAGGTGCTGGCTCAGATGGTTACTTGTTCCTTGAAAATGGCGGTATGTGCATGCGCAGCGATGGCAATGAACGCGCTTTTCTGCACCCATGTGCGGTAAAAGGCAGTTCGGGTGATTTTACCGTGCGCGCCAATGGCGTAACGGTGGCTCGTGAAACCGGCGGCAATGTTGGGGTGGATATCCTTTTTCGTTCCAAAGATGAAAACAATGGCTATCGCTTCAGCTATCAGGCGACATCGGAGCAGGTCAAGTTCTGGAAAGTGGTAGAAGGGAAACACATTCAATTGAGCAGCACCCGATTGCCGCGCGAACTGCAGGGGAAACAACTGGATTTCCGCATTGAAGTGGTCGGCGATGTATTTATTGCTTATGTGCGAGATACCGCTGTGTTGAAAGCGAGCGACTCTATGTTCACTGAAGGTCAGGTGGGCTTTTATAATTACAAAGGCGCTAAAACCTGCATCGGTGACTTTTCCGTCGAGAATCAGTGAGGCAAAAAAGATGCTGAAAAAAGACGATAACCAGACCGCTATTCCTGATCTGTCCAAAGGTTTTGTTTATAACGAACCCAAACCGGAAGGCAATACAAAGCTGCGCCTGATTTTGATCGCCGTCATTGGAGTGTTGTTTTTACTGGTACTGTTGCGCCTGGGACAGAGCAGTTTGAGGACCAACTTGCAAGCAACCGGCTCCATTAACGGTTATGCAGTCAATGAGATCGGCATGCCGATCCGTGTGGAAGTGATGGTGTATGGCACCGATATACTGGTAATGTCGGATGAGATTGGTTATTTTGAGATCGATGGCGTGCCTGTCGGAGAACGTTCTGTGATTGTGGCTTTTGGCTATATCGCCAGTGAAGTGATCGTTGAGGTGGCTGCCAACGATGAAACATCGGTTGGCCATGTGACAGTGCCGGTGTCTTTGCATGAAGAACTGATGAATTATTAGGGCAGCAAACTCAATCAGAAGTTGGTTTGTCTGCCAGCCACTGGCCGGTCATGTCAAGCTGTGGCAATTTGGCAGCAAGGTTCTGGCGCCGTACCGGAATCATATCGACGATATCGAACCCGCAGGTGCGCAGCACTTTGGTCAGGCTGGCGCAACATTCGGGCGCACCGCCGCCGCCCCCGCCTGCCACACAAACGCCGATGGCGGGTTTCTTTTCGATGCCCACACGTCCGGCAGGCTGGGTGCAGATGCGGCGCAGACGGTCAGTGAAGGCGCGCAGGCTTTCGCTGAGATCGCCGTAGTAGACGGGGTTGGCGAACACCGCAACATCGGCCGCACGCAATTGATCAACAATGCCGGCGAAGTCATCCTCAATGATGCAGGCACCTTCGCGGCGGCACAGCCCCCAGCCGTTGTCGTCGCACTGACGGCATCGTTCAATCTGATGAACAGGCAAGTAGATGGTTTCACATTCAACGCTTTGGCGGGTTAGGCCTGCTTCTACCGCCTGGGCGGCCTGGGCGGTCTGCCCCGCTGGATTACGGCTGCCGCTGATGATAATGGCTTTCATACCATACCTCCTTTGTCCTATTTTTTCATTTTAACAGAAATTTCTTCCTTTTCAGGGCAAAACCTCATCATCAGCCAAAATGAAGCGATTAATCAGTTAAAAT
>DSBE01000411.1 GCA_011053085.1 Chloroflexota bacterium | reverse complement strand
TGATTCAACTGCAAGACCCGCAGACCCTCGACCCGACACTGACCTTCTTCACCGCCCTGGCTGCCAGCATAAAATTCACACTGCTGGGGATAAGCATTACTGCCATTGCCGTGTACGGCTTTTTGCGCCTGCGTCAGCGCGTGCAAGCCAAAAGGGCATCAACCGACTGAAACAGGGCAAACAGGTCGCTCAGATTTTCTCTACCACCCACAGGTGTGACAACCCCAACACGCGCAGGGGCGTCTTTTCGAGCGTTTGCAGCAGCCAGCGGATCATTTTGCCCACAACCCCCAGCCGCCTGACAATGTTGTCATAGCCGCCAAAGATCACTGTGCGCTGAATGAAGCGTACTGGCAGTCCGGCGAACAACGCCTGCAAATCACGGCGGGCATACACGCGAACATGCGGTGCCAGCCGGTCACGCCAACGGCGCGGCAAATAGTTGACCGCGAATTTGTTGCCGAAATGGTACTGCCCCTTGCGGTAGATGCCATGCGTCTCGAACGGGTAACCGCGGTTGGGCACAAACACGATTAAACGCCCGCCCGGCTTCAGCACCCGCACCATCTCGTTGACCGTGCAGCGGTCATCTTCGACATGCTCCAGCACTTCATTGCACAGCACCAGGTCAAATTCGTTCTCATTCAACGGCAGGTATTCGCCCAGCGCCAGCAGTACGCCGTCACTGCCAGATAGGGCTTTCTGCAGGCGGTCATGTTCCACATCCAACCCGACAGCCAGTGCCGCTTCCGGCTGAATACGCTGCAGGTATTGACCCAGGCCGCAGCCAACCTCGAAGACCCTGCCTTGCATGCGTTCTTGCGCCCCCTGGCGGATCATCTCCAGCCGGCGCACCTGCCCTTCACGCCACACGAAAGAGGGGTTGCCGCGTTGGGCGGCTTTGTTTTGTTCACCCATCATTGACATCTCCGGCTTCCTGTGCAGCGGCATTTGCCTTCTCTGTGGCGTTCATGATCGGGACCCAAGCCAGGATGGTGGTGCCTTTACCGCGCGCAGTGGTGATCTCCATTTCACCGCCAGCATTGTTGGCGCGCGTCTGCATATTGGAGAGCCCATGTCCGAGGGTGAACTTGGCGTCATCGATCTTAAAGCCGCGCCCGTCGTCATGCACTTCCATCAGCACCCGTTCGGCCGTTTTCCACACGGTAACACTGACATCTTTGGCGATGGCATGTTTGGCGACATTCGCCAGCGCTTCCTGGCAGATATGAAACATGGCGATTGCCTGTTCGGGATTCAGCTCAGGCGCACCTTCCGGCGGACCGCTGTAATTGACATTCACCAGCGCGTTCACGCGGAATTCATTGACCAGGCGCGCAATGCCTGAGGTCAGGTCTTCATCATGCAGTTTGCGCGGGCGCAGGTCAAGGATATACAGGCGGATGTCACGGATGGTGGAATTGAGGTCGTGGATGGCCTGGTCAAGCACCTCACGCGCCTTGGCGGGATCATCCTGCATGGTCAGGCGCATATGCTCCATCGCCAGCCCGACCGCATAAATTGACTGGATCACGCCGTCATGCAGGTCCATGCCGATGCGCTCGCGTTCTTCCAACACCGCCAGGCGCTGGCGCTGCTCGATCAGATGCTGGTTCTCCAGCATCACCCCCAGCCAGGTAGTAACGGCTATCAGGAAATTTTCTTCCTGCTGGTCCAGCGGGTCATAGCCGCAGGTGCCGATTGCCAGCACCCCGAAGACATCGTTCTGCCCCGCCAGCGGGTAGCAGCTGACACGGAAATGACAGGGTTCATCGGCGGGATGCAGACCACTGGCGCAATGACCGCATTCTTCCAGTATGGCATATTGCGCCTGCTTGGTGCGTGCCGCCTGCCCCACCGGACCCTGCCCATAGCGGATGTATTTGCTATTCCACAAGCTCTGTTCGCTGGTACCGCCCAAATGAAAAAGCAATTTCAGCAGCCAGCCCTCTTCCTGGCGTACATACACCTCGCCCACGTGGATCTGCAGATAGGTCATCAATTGCAGGACCAACTGGCGCAGGGTATCCTGGATGTCAGAAATGTCGGCCATGGTGGTGGCAAGCCGCGCCAGCAAAGACAGGCTTTCATCACGCTGCTGCAGCAGCTGGTTGTGCTGGGCTAATTGCTGGCTCAGTTGCAGGTTGGAGATGCCAATGGAAGTGTAGGTGGCGAGAATTTCGAGGATCATCTCATCTTCGCGGGTGAACAAACCCCCGCCTTCGCGGCCCAGCAGGTAAATGCCGCCCAGGTAAGCATCTCCCCGGTAAAGGGGGATGCCCAAAAAGGGCGTGGGCAGGTCGAAGAATTCATTCACCAGCGGCAACTGGCTGCTGCGGATATCGACCATGCGCAGCGGTTCGCGCTGATCGCGCACCAGCTGGCTCAATTCACGGCAGTAATCATTCAGGTCACGCTCAAAGGGACGGCAGTAGTACTGCCTGTCCGTCATCAGATCGCTGGAAAGCCCACCATTCGGCTGCGCACCCACAATCACATAACACGCGCCAATCTGCTCAATGGAAAAGTCAACAATCTGCTGCAGCAGGTGCGAAAGGTCTTGCTCCTGCATCAACCGCGCACTGACCTGATGCAGCATGGTCAGGCGCTGATCCATCGCGCTGGGAACATGGGTTTGCTGTGCCATTGTGGATACATTCTACCCGATTCCAGGGCGGGATGCAATTTGGCGGCGGGCGATGGCAGTTCGCTATGGCAAATCACTGCTCGTGCACCTTCAATTCTGCTATACTGATGCATGAAAATGAGCGCTTGCCAGGAACCTGTTGTGCTATGACCGAAACTTTTGAAATCTACGTGCTGCCCATCATCCGCAAGGACGGAAGCGAGGAAAATCAGATCACGGGACTGTTTGCTTCCTCAGCACCGCGGCGCTGTCAGCGCGCCCGCAAACAAGACCGTTTGTTGATCTGGATGACAATGGTCATTGGCCACACCATGGTTTCAGAAG
>DSBE01000055.1 GCA_011053085.1 Chloroflexota bacterium | reverse complement strand
GTTCGCGCCGCAGCAGCACCCCGCGGCGGTTCTGGCGGTCATATTGAATGGCATTGCCAATGGCGATGGCGGCCTGGGCTGCCAGCGATTCCATCACATCCAGCATCAGGTCATCAAAATGGTGCGGATTTTCCGATTTCAAGATCAACATGCCGGCGGGACGGTCCTGGTAGAAGATGGGCACAAACACCAGCGCTGCCAGATCGAGCGCCTCAGCGATCGCCGGATGACTCTGCGATAGGTCGGCCAGATAGAGGGGCTTCTGTGTGGCAAGCGCCTCGCTCTCGAACTCCGTCAACAATTCTTCAGGAGTTTCCCCGAAGAACTTCTGCACACGCGGATGTTCCGCGAAAAAGTATTTCAGGTCATAGAGCAAAATAGTGCCGCGGCTGACGTTGGTAATGCGCATGGCCTGTCCATGCAGCATCTGCATCAGCACATCCACATCCAGGGTGGTGCTCAATTCATTGGTTATGCGCCGCAGGATGGTCAGATGTTCCACCTGCCTGCGCAGGGTGAAATCGGTTTCGGCGTAGAGGCTCATGCGGTCAAGGAAACCCGCCAGGTGGCTGGCAGCGGTTTCCAGCGCGTCACTGTCTGCCGGGCGAAAATGGCGCGGCTGGGTGGAAAGCGCCCAGATCTCACCGACACCGTTGCCGCGGATGGCGATCGGCACACCGATGGCAGAACGCATGTCCAGTTGTTCGAACAATTCCAGGTAGAACGGCAACAACTGCGGGCCTTCCACCTGTTCATAGAACAACTGCTCATGCAGGTCGTTGGTATAGGTCGCCTGCATGCGTGCGGTGACCGTCATTGGGAATTGTGGGTCCTGGATGGGCAGGCGGATGCTGTTCTCATTGATCACGCCTTCAAATAACCGTTTGCGGCAGATATCCAGGCGCAGAGTGCTGTATTCTTTGTCAAATGTGAGCAGCAGAATCAGATTGCCATTCAACAATTGCAGCATGTTGTCGAGGGTCTGTTGTTGGAATTGGGCCGCATCTGTGGCTTCATTCGCCATAGCAGCGATCCTTTGCAGACTTTCGGCGCGGTTGGCACGCTCACGGCTGCTCTCCAGCAGCAGGCGGTTTTCCAGCGCCGGTGTGGCTTGCTGCACGATCATTTGCAGCACCCGCATAACCCGGTCTAACTCGATATCGTTCAACTCGCGGTGCCAGGCGGCTTGCAGATAGCCCAAAAAGCGCCCGCTGGCAAGCAATGGCATCAGCACCATATCCTGCAAACCGGCAGCACGCGCCAGGTGATCCATGCCCAACGCGCGACAGTTGCTGTCCAGCGGCGCCTGGTGGAACACCAGCGGTTTGCGCTCCTGCACCAGACGTGCCACCTGTCCCTGCGGGGCGATCTGCACCTGATACAACTCAACCAGTTGTTCTGACAGCCCGAAGAAAGGCAGCTGGGCATTTAAGGTGTTCCAGTCATGGTCATACACCAGAAAACCAAGCATATCCACCTGCACCAGGTCAACAATGCCGTTGACCAATCGCTCGAACAGGTTTCCGCCCTGCGATTCGTCCTGCATGACCTCGTTGAATCGCGAAGCGATATTCTGTTCACCCGCCAGCTGGTTCTGCCATTCAAACGACTGGGCGTTAGAAAGCGCCACGCCGATCTGGTGGCTGAATGCCTGCAGCAACCGCCGGTTGCCCTCGGTGAAGGCGTAGGTGCGCAGCATGCCAAAAGCCAGCGTGCCCACCAACGCGTCGCCGTTGAACAACGGCACCCCAACCACCGAGTTGAATGGATAGAAAATGCGTTCACGATACGCCTGCAATTCCTGATGAATGGGGATGTTGTTCACCAGGATAGAGGCGCGTGTTTCAAAGATGTGCACGGCAAAACCCGTGTCAGAACCATCCAATTGATAGACATCATCCACGATCTGGAATTGTTTGGCTTCGCCCGGTCGACCAATCAAACGGTAGGCACGCAGATGATTGCTATTAATGTCCAGCAAGGTCATTTCGGTGAATTCAGACGGGATAAAGCGATTGAACTGGTCAAAGATATTGCGCACCGTGGCCTGCAGCTCAAAGGTTCGATGGATAGATTCTGAAATTTCCAGCACACTCTCCATCACCCCATGCGAGATCTCACTGCCTGCCCCTGCGCCGGGTTTCAAACCGAATTCTTCGATCAACTCCACCTGCGATAGATGGATGAGTTGAAAGTCGCGCCCCTCTAAAAACACTTTTTGTGAGCGCACTTCCACCATGCCCACACCCTGCAAAGACAATTGATCATCGCCGTCGTTGACAAACAAATTCAACAGTTGGTCCTGTTCGGCAAACCGTGACACGATCAACTGCAGCAGCATCGGTTCACGTCCGGTAATGCCCAAAAGATCGCAGGCTGGTTGGTTGACGCGATAAACCCGCCCGCCTTTTTCGATGATGAGCAGCGCTTCACGTTCCTCTCGGCGTTCCTGTGCGTTTAGCGAACGGCGGGCACGCAGTTCTGGCAGCCAAATCGCGAACAGGCGAATGGCCAGCCAGATAAGTCCCCCGATTGCTATGAACAGTAAGCCAAGTTGAATGACATCCATTGAAGATTCTTTCAGTTTCAGTCGGTTTTCCGGCGTTGATGTAAACAGTATGGTTACGCCGGTAATTTTGAGGAAAACGAGATCATGCCTCAGGCCTGCTTAAGCTATATTCTTACGTCTTTCTTCTGCGGCCAATTCAATAATCTCGCGGATATCAGAGAATTCATGGGTATTCGGTGAAACAATGCCGATTGCCAGGTCAATCAGCGGGGCTTTCTCGCCGCCGCTCAACTGTACAAAGCCCTGGTCACGGTCAATGAAATTGTAAAAAGTATGCGCCTTTTTAATGAAGGCGGTACGCAAATTCTCTGCGATGACCGGCGCCAGGTGTTCCTTGGTGATCACAATGAAAATCGCGCTGCCGGCATGTCCCGCAAAGTCGTCCAAAGTGCCCACCTTGTTAAG
>DSBE01000347.1 GCA_011053085.1 Chloroflexota bacterium | reverse complement strand
GCCTTGAGGTCGTGGTTCTTGGAGGTCACCAGCATATCCAGTTCGTCGGGGGCCAGGAGGCGATTTTTCCATTTATCAACCGCCTCGCCGGGCACCGGTGGCTGCATGAAAGCGGGGTATTCGGCAGGTGTAACCAGGCACCACGCCGCGCCATCCGGATCATCGGGCGTAAGCGCGAGCAATGCCTGCCGCCATTGCGCCGCATCGGCATAGGGTTCACGCTCTCCCGCCCTGTGCAGCGCAATAGCAGCCAGCTGCACCAGAAAGGCGTGCCATGGGTGGCGCTGGTGGGGGCGAAGTGCGGGGAAATCCCGGATTTCATCTTGGCCCATGGCGGCAAACAGCTCCGGTAAACTATAATTCCGGTATGACCGCTCACCCACGCATCGGGCGCGGATCAGTGTTTCGTCCAGAAGTGAATATTGACAGCTCATAACCGGCTCCTGCTGGTTTTTGTGGCATAGGCACTGGTCGGAACCATGTTGACCACAGGCTTATTGAATGGGTACTTGTTCTTATGAAAAACAACTCTCTTGCGACTACCAACAAACACCTCAACCGGGTCGATGCCGGTGAGCGGTTGGCTATAAATCTGGCCACTTCCACCGCAGTGGAAACAGGCAATCCTGCGGCCCTCTACGTCGAGCGTTACCATGTGACTCATAAATCAATCACGGCACCGAACTTGTCAGTATCTCGGGAAAAGTCCTCTGCATAGGCAGGTAGTCTTCCGCATGGCCTAACTGAATGGCCTCGATATAACGCTCCTTGTCATTCTCATCAATCCGAAATTCAACAACGGCTGACACGCCTGCAGCGCCATCACTGTTGCGAGAATCCGGGCAAGCCGACCATTCCCCTCAAGAAAGGGGTGAATAAGCATAAATTCAACGTGGCAGATCGCCAGCGCTTCGCAAATCGATGCATCGGTCATTATCTGTGCAAAGCGTAAATCACTGCAAAGAATCACGCTCGTAACTCTGCATCAACTTGGGCACAAGATGCGATGCTGCAAAGAGGAAATCCCCTTTCGCCATATTCACACTGCGATAGTTTCTCGCCCATTCATAGACTTGGCCAAACCAGCGTCGATGCTAGTCACAGAGAGCATCGGCAGTGATCATTTGTGTCGTTTCGATATCTTCGAGAAGTTGCTCCTGCAACCTTACAAGCAGGTCGAACTCCAACTCTTCCATGCGAACGGAATCGGTGATCCCCAGCTTGTTGCGCAGGACCATACCGTTTGATCCCGCCTGATATTGCCCCTCGGGATGCCGTGTCACATCGTAACGATCAGCCATCTTTTATTTGCTCCAGGCCCAATCGACTGTAGCGGTAATGCCTGCCCCCAAGCATAAATTCGATCACACCATCATGGGCTGTAGCCCCCTCGGGCTGAGCATCTACGTCAAGCCCGTTGGGTAGCATGTAGGCACGAATAGGTAACTGTCTGACCGGGACACCGAACGGTCCGGATTGCGGCGGCTCAAACTCGACCAGGCGATCTTCGACACCCAGACGTGAGGCGACCTTGTGGTCAGCCGGGAAGGCCATGTTGGGATCGCTGGCGAAGGCCCTGTCCGTTTCGAGAACGTGAAGGTGCGCAACGGTACGGTTGGCTCCAACATCTCCTGCCAGCTTCTGGCCGTGGAGCGTCCATTCGCTCCCCATTGACCGTTCGATCTCTTCGAGACGATCCGGGTGGGTCGCCGCCTCGACCAGCATGCGGTTATCGGCCGGGATCTCGATCTCTGGGTGGCTCTGGATAAGGCGATGGGTTGCCTCGATGATACGCAGGTCGGGATAGACGCCGCCGCCTTCGGAGAATCTTCCGAGTCCATTTTTGGGCCGACTCAACATAGGGGAAAAGTCACCGTTCGCAGGGGTGAGGACCAGAGCCCGCGCGCTGGAGTAATCCGCTGGTCGCTCGTTTGTATCTCTTTTATGCCGGTGCAGGCGGCCAATGCGTTGCAACAAAACATCCATTGGGCAGATATCAGTAATCAACAGGTCAGCGTCGATATCCAGGCTCTGTTCCAGGGTCTGTGTGCCGATAATAATCCTCGATCCTGGAGGCCGCTCTTTGCCCAGTTCACTCTCTATCGCAGCATCGAGTAGTGGTCGATCCTGTCGACTGAATCGGCTATGGTGCAGAGCAGAAACACCATTGACCTGAAAAAGCCATTTGCCCGCTTCGGGGTGGCTCTCAATTATGCTGAAAAGTTCGGTGGCAGCAGGTACCGTATTGCGCACAATCAGCACCTTGGCTCCGGCTCGTGCCGCCTCTATAGCCAATTGCGCGATACGAGCAGGGTCATCCATACAATCATGCAGGCTCCAGCGTACTGCCTTTTCGCGGCCTGTAGCGGCCATTGGCCAAAGACCGCGCCGCTCAGTCAAAGCTGGGTATGGGGCTATGGCAGCATTTTCAAATGACAGGGTGTCTACTTTGCCGGACTCAAGCCCTTGATAGCGGCTGCGTGCACTGCTGCCAAGCGTGGCAGAAAGCAGCAATGCGTGCCCTCCGTTACCCAGATGCGCCTTGAGTAATTTCTCCAACAGTACGGTCATGTAAACATCTGAGGCGTGCACCTCATCGACCACAAGCAAGCACCGGGACAGTAACGCATAGCGCATGTGGGCATGTTTAACCTTTAGGATCCCGAGCAGTGCCTGATCGATAGTGCCAACAGCAACCGGAGCGGCCAGAAAGCGTTTGGGCGCCTCGGCGGCCCACCGGCGCAGGGCCTGATCATCATTCGGATCGTCATTCCACTGGACCTTGAACTCCGGCAGCATCTTAGGCTCTTCGCCATCGGCAGCGGCATAACCAGGCAGTGCACGTACGGTAAGGGGTGGATCATCCGGCCATACCCTGGCAATGGCAGCGCGCACCCGATCATAGACCTGTTTGGCGGAGACGCGAGTGGGCAGGGCAAAATAGAGGCTGTCCACCTTTCCTGCACGGAACAAGTG
>DSBE01000374.1 GCA_011053085.1 Chloroflexota bacterium | reverse complement strand
TGATCGGCCAGCCATTCTCTGGCAAGACCACCACACTGCGCACGATAATCTTCTCACTGGCTTATCACTACTCGCCGGATGAAGTCATGATGGTGCTGATCGACTATTCGCGCAAGTTATGGAAGGGTGACCGGACATCGTTGGCTGACTTGCCGCATGTGGTCGAGACGATCGAGGAGTTGGATCAACTCGATCAGCTGGCATTGAACATAGAAGCGGAATGCCTCGATTTTGATGTCCACCCGCGGCGGCGCAAGCTAATGATCATCATTGATAACTATGATTCCTTCACCGATGAATCAAGCCGCAAAAAAGCTGACTTCTTCGAATCAATGGCGGCATTGGTGCGCAAATACCAGACGGCGGGTGTCTATTTGGTGGTGGGCGGGTCAGTTTCGATCACCAGCGCCACCGATGATCTGCGCAAGGTGTTCGCGGCGCCCAACTTTGGTATCGCATTAAAGAGTGCGGATGCTGTCAACCGCCTGTACGGTAAATTCCCACGCAGCCTGGCTGACAGCGAACTGCCGATGGGGCGCGGTTTCACGGTGCAATCTGGCATCACCAAGATGCTGCAGATCGCCACGCCCTATGCCAATGACGATGATGTAGATGGCTCGATTGACCAATGGGTGCACCTGATTCAGAAGCGTCATCCGGTAGAGAAAGTGCAGTGGCTGCGGCCGCAGGATGAACCGGAAAGCGAAGAAGCGCAGGAAAAGGCGGCTGCGGATGAAGCACAACCAGTAGAAGAACAGGTGGAAGAGACCGGCGAAGCCAAAGGAGAAGAAGATACCGATCAATTCAGCATTCCCACCAAGCGCGATATCAGCAAATTTGATATAGACGCGATTAAGAAATTGTTGGCAGAAAATGGGTATCCGCAAGATCTGCTGGACATGCTCTCCGATAGCGACATGGTGGAAACCGCTTTTGCCATGAGCCTGCTTGAGGATGAGCCGACAGAACCAGAACAGGAATAAGCTATGGCCAGTGAAGAATATATAGATGTAGAGTTTGATATTTTTGAGTATACAGGCCAGCGGGCGCGGGTGAAAAAGTCACTCACTGTGAACAGCCTGATCGAGGAAATCCTGCGCGAATTTGATGATATTCCCTCTGACTTTTCCAACAAATATGTCCTCTACTTAAAAGGCGAAGAAAAACCGCTGGACAGTAATAAAACCATGCTGGAGCTGGACATCCAGCCGCAAGATGAGCTGGTCTTTGACCGCTACCGCTCACTGTTGCGGCGTGAGTTGCCGCCAACGATCAAAGCCTCGTTTGTCGAAGAAAAAACCCTGGATGCCTTTGAATTGCAATGGTATCCGGCGATTATCGGCCGCTCAAGCACCGATATGGACCATAATTTCTCACTGGCGGTGAACGTGGAGAACCTGCCGGATGGCAAGACAATTTCACGGCGGCATGCTTTGATCTCCTTTGCGGAGGGAAAGTTTTTTGTCGAACCACAATCTGAGTACAACCCCGTCTATCTCAACGGGGTAGAGATACCCTACCAGCAAAAATTCTTGATCAAGGACAATGACCGCATCATGCTGGGTTTTAACCGCATCACCCTGATCTTTAAGCAACGTAAACTCAGCGAAAGTCAACAGACTTCAAGGCCGGTGACAGCCAGGCAGCAGACAGTGGAAGAAAGGCCGGCGGAACCCGCCACACAAATTGATGGATTCATCGACCCAAAGACCCCGCCAGCGCCGCGCCTGATCGTTGAAACAGCCGCCAACAAGGATATCATCGGCACAGTGCTCCCGCTGGAGGAGTATCCATTTCTGATGGGACGCACCCATCCGCTGTTGACCGGTGAGAATGATATGTCGCGCGCGCATGCCGAGATCTCCTACGACGAGCAGGCCAACAAGCATTTTATAGTCGATCTGAACAGCACCAACGGGGTGGAGATCAATGGCAAGAAGATTGAAGCCAATATTCCCTATGAGATAACCCCCGGCTGCTACATTCGCCTGGGGTTCAAGGTGATTGTCAGATTTGAGGTGTAATGTTCACCCAAAAAAATTACCATGACTGTCAGGAAGCCGTTCATCTGCGATTGGCTTCCTGGGTTTTTTATGGGAGGGCTTCTTCGACTGCCGCTGGTCTGGCAACCCGCGTGCCTAAAAGAAGCGACAGGAGAATGCCGAAGGAGAACAAGCAGATATTGAGGATAAACGGCAGGATCTTGTTCTGTGCCGAAAGGACACCTGAAATCCAACCGAAGGGGGAGGTCAGCAGGATGATGACCACGAACATCAACGATTGGATGCGTGCGCGTTCTTTGGCGTCCACGGTCAGCACCACCATCTGGTCCAGCCGCGGGCCGACAACGGCGTAACTGCAGGCGGACAGGATTACGCTGATGAAAAGAGGTGCATAGCCGCGCACGGGACTGGTGATGAGGATGACCTCGCTGATGAGGAGGCCGAGAAACCCGATCATCATGGGCAATTTGAACGGCAGGCGGCGCAGACGCGGCAGCACCACGAAAAAGAACAGGATCATGATGATGGAGCGCACGATCTGGAAGTAAGCCAGGTTTTCTGGCTGGATGTCCAGTTTTTCTGTGACCAGAATCCCCCAAAAATTACTATTCACCATGCCGGAGGCGCTCAGGATGAGCATGATGCCCATGGTGAGCAGAGTGGGGGTTGATTTGAGCAAATCGCTGGCTACCTGGCGATATTCTTTCACGAAGGAGAACAGACTCTGGCCGCGGGTTTCGCGCAAGCGCACCTTACCCTGTTGGGTTTCTTCGGTGAGGGCATAAGCGGCGAAAGCTTTGGTGGCAAACACCGCCGCGGCGAAGAAATAAATACCGCGCATGGCGGGCACCAGTGAGAATGTTTTGATCAACAGTGCAGCCAGTGGGGTGAAGACCGCCACCACCAGCCCGGCAATATAGATCCAGGCATAGACATCAACGAGGTCATCGGGGTTGGTATCTTCCACCAACAGG
>DSBE01000090.1 GCA_011053085.1 Chloroflexota bacterium | reverse complement strand
TCTCAAGGGATCACCTTGGAGACAATTGGTCAGTAAGTTATAATAATAAAAATACCCAAACATAGAGGAGAAGATTTACAATGAAAAAGAAAATTCTATTTCCAGCTTTATCCCTATTGGTAATTGTTGCCTTCGTGTTGACAGCGTGTCAACCAGCAGCGACCCCAGAACCTTCACCAACCCCTGAGCCTGCCATTGGTTCTCAAGAGCATCCAATTAAAGTCTTATTTGTCCCTTCGGTAGATGTTGACTTCATGATCGAATCTGGCGACTTGATTGAACAGGCATTGAATGAGGCAACTGGTTTGTTCTATGAGGTAAGTGTACCCACCTCATATGCAGCTACTATCGAGGAGATGTGTGCCTCACCAACTGATACCATCGGTTTTATCCCAGCCATGGGTTATGCACTCGCTAATAAATTGTGCGGCGTTGAACCGGGGCTAGCGTCTGTGCGCTATGGATGGAACGTTTACTTTACGGCGTTCTTTGTAGCCCGAGAGAGTGCATATAAGAGCCTGGATGACCTAGGTGAGACTTTGAAACAACTAGATGGTGCTAAGTGGGCATATCCGGATGCGGGTTCTACCTCCGGATATCTATACCCGAAATCCCTGTTTGAAAATTTTGGCGTTCAGATTGGCGAGTCTATCGAAGCGGGTGGACATCCTCAAGCCGTGAAGGCTGTTTATAATGGTGAGGTTGATGTAGGCACGGCATTTTACAGCCCACTATTATTGCCCGAAGGTGATTGGAAGATAGGTGATCCCCCCGATGTTCCGGATGAGGTGGTAGCTGAATGTGGGGTGGATGCGGACGGGAAGCTTATGTGCGGTGGATATCGCGTTTTGGACGCTCGTCAGGTGATCCGCGAGGAAGCGCCGGATGTTGTCCAAAAAGTGCGTATCTTAGCTCTTTCCCCAGAGATCCCCAACGATACCATGTCCTTCTCGCCTGAATTCCCAGAGGAACTGAAGCAGAAGATTATGGACGCAGTAATTGAATATGTAGGCAGCGAAGCTTGTCTCGAGACGCTTTGCAATGAACAGTTCTATGAATGGACTGGTGCTGCACCCATTGGCGACGAGAACTTCGATGGTGTTCGTATTATGATGGAAGCGCAAGGGATTACCCTTGAGACTCTTGGTGAATAAAGAGTCTAACGATTATTCCTTAGCCCCGGGTGTTTATGCCCGGGGCTTATGTTAAAATATCAATTAAAGTTATTGAACAATATTATCGGAATGGGTGTTTATATCGATATGCTCGAAGTAAAGAATCTTACCAAAATATATGATGGCGAGGTTCTGGCTCTAGATAACGTTAGTTTCAAAGTCGAAAAGGGCGAATTCTTAGCTATCATTGGTTTAAGCGGGTCGGGTAAATCCACCTTACTCAGATGTATCAATCGGCTAGTAGAACCAACATCTGGTCAGGTTATCTGGGATGGGGTGGATATTACCAGCGCTAATCAAAGTGAATTGCGCCTAATTCGGCGCAAGATTGGCATGGTTTTCCAGCATTTCAACCTGGTCAGCCGCTCAAAGGTTATTACGAATGTATTAGCGGGTCGCTTGGGTTATGTCAATCCAGCCATAAGTATCTTCAATCGTTTTCCAGAGAAAGATATTCAAGCGGCATTTAAGCAATTGGAACGGGTTGGAATCGCCAACCAGGCTTATAAACGTGCTGATGAGTTGAGTGGAGGTCAGCAACAACGTGTGGGTATCGCTCGTGCCATGGTACAGGAACCTGAGATGTTATTAGCGGACGAACCTGTAGCCAGTTTGGATCCCGTTTTGGCTCACTCCATCATGCAATATTTGGAAAAAATCAACAAAGAAGATGGCGTTATGGTGCTTTGCAGCTTGCACTTTCTGGATTTAGTGCACCGCTATGCCGATCGAGCGATCGCTCTCAACGAGGGGAGATTAATGTTCGACGGACCTCCAGAGGCAATCGATGATGTAAAATTCAAAGAAATATATGGCAAGGATGCTGAAAGGGTTGGATGAGGGAGGATATATGAAAAAGAAGAAACCTTCCGTATGGAAATCATTTGGAATTGGTGTTGGGGTGGTACTAGCGCTTATCGTTTATGCATATGGATTTCAGGTTACCAAAGTTAATTTCGAGGAGACACGCTCCGAGCAACGCCTTACTCAATTAACCCGTATCATTCGCGCTCTTACCCATCCTGATATTCTTAATTACGAACAGGTGGAGGAATATATTGAAGTGCCATTTTATATGCCCTGCCCACAGGATGAAATCACGACACCAGAGGCGGATCAAACAGGCCCTTATCTGGTATTAGATAAGTATTGCGGTGAGGCGGGGGAATTTATCATAGTTGAAGGCTTCAATTTCAGACCTGAGACTAGAGGCCCGATTAACTTCATCCCAACCAGTGGAGCTAAACTAACCATTGGCACATATCAATCTGATATAAGTGGATATTTCCAAGCCAGGGTTAAATTACCCAAGAGGCTGCCAGTGGAGGAAGCTCAAACCATACAGACGATTTCTCGTCGGAATGTGGGCACGCCGTATTTTTCAAATGTTGCTAAAGCCACCTGGGATAAGATCATCGAGACAGTTTTTCTGGCATTATTGGCGACTACCATTGGTACCATGCTGGCTATTCCAGTTAGTTTCATAGCAGCTCGCAATTTGATGAGCGATGTAAAAAACCCTCTGACAAGTGTGGCTTTTTCATTAATTGGCTGGCCCTTAGGTATAGCAATAGGTTTATTGGTTGTAAGAGGGATCCTTGGGGTGCGTGATATATTGATGTCAAATGTGTATTTGAGTGTTGGAAGTTTGGTGGTCAGCCCAACAATCACTTGGGTGGCAGCGCGTTGGGCGTTGCCTCAAGAGGAAGAAGTCAAACCTCGAAAGATGATTAAAGTTGCCAGGATTATATCTTTGGTAATTTCAGCCATATTAATAATTCTGGCTGTTTATATCCTAGCCAGTTT
>DSBE01000232.1 GCA_011053085.1 Chloroflexota bacterium | reverse complement strand
GTATACGATTATTATCCTTAGAGGTTGATTCTCGAATAAAAATAATGAGGGTTGGTTAAATGGTTTATAATGATGCTGTTCAGTAAAAAAAATGGAGGTGTATTCGCAATAAAATCTGTCAGATAGGATAAAGCGCAAGGCTCGTAATGAGTGACGAGGAAGAGGGTTCCTCACTTCGGTGTGAGTGTTAACGGACAAGAATGCACCTTGTTCCGGAAAATCGAGAGATCAGCGGATGCCCTCCAGAACCAATTTGGTCTGATCCTATCCATAATTTTGTACGAGGTGGCTTAACCAGCCCCCGGATTCTATTTGTTTGGATGATTCGAATAAGATCAGACATTGGAGGCAACATGTGCGGTATTGTCGGTTATATTGGTGACCAGAACGCAACAGAAGTAATTTTGAATGGCTTACATCGGTTGGAATACAGGGGATATGATTCCGCGGGCATCGCTGTTTTAGAAAATGGCAGCATCGCGTTACGGCGTGATGTGGGTAAGCTTAACCGTCTGGCGGAGTTGTTGAAAAACAGCCCGATTGCCGGGAATGTTGGCATCGGTCATACTCGCTGGGCGACACATGGCGTTCCCAGTGAACGCAACGCCCACCCGCATTTGGGCAACACGGGCAAGGTTGTGGTGGTGCACAACGGGATTGTTGAGAATTTTATTGCATTGAAAGCAGAATTACTGTCAGAAGGGGCCGTATTTCGGTCGGACACTGACACTGAAACCATTGTGCTGTTGGTGGAGAAATTTTTGGCAGAGGGCATGGATCTGATATCTGCTGCCTGCGCTACGTTAAAATTGCTGCAGGGCGCCCATGGGGTGGTACTTTTTTCTATAGACGAACCTGACAAGATCATCACTGCCAGAATGGGCAACGCCGGTGGGGTGGTGATTGGTATTGGAGAAGGTGAAACCTTCATCGCTTCAGATATTCCTGCTATCCTCGAACACACGAGAAAAATGGTGTTCTTAGAAACCCATCAGATGGCGGTGGTGACAAAAAAAGGCGTGGATGTTATGGACCTGGACGGCAATCCGGTAGATTACACCGTCAGTTCTGTTGCCTGGGACCCGGTTTCAGCAGAAAAAGGCGAATATCGGCATTTTATGCAGAAAGAAATCCATGAACAAGTGCGGTCATTGACTGATACATTGGCGGGCAGGGCAGATTTTGAGCGCGGCGATATCTATTTGCAGGAGTTGAATTTAACCAGAGAAAAAGCCGAGGCGATTGGTAAAATCTTCATTACCGCGTGCGGCACGGCGGCCCATGCTGGCATGGTTGGTAAGTATTTGATTGAACATCTTGCGAAAATTCCGGTTGAGGTGGAGATTGCTTCGGAATTCCGCTACAGAGATCCTATTATCGCTGAAAACAGTGTTGTGCTGGCAATCAGCCAATCAGGGGAGACAGCAGATACACTGGCAGCCATGACTTTGGGGAAAGAGCAAGGAGCTACCTTGTGGTCGATCGTGAATGCCATTGGCTCGCAGGCGATGCGCATCTCGGATGGTTCTATCTCAATGCAAACCGGCCCAGAAATTGGGGTGGCTTCGACTAAAGCCTTTACAGCGCCGCTGGTTGATCTCTATATGCTTGCGATTGTCCTGGCAGATGCGAAAGGTCTTCTGTCCAGCGAAACAAAACAAACCTTAATCACCGATTTGGCGAAAATCCCTGGATTGGTGGGAGAGTGCTTGCTGCGTGAGAAAGATGTGGAAGAAGTGTCTAAAAAGATTATGAATGCGGAGAATGCGTTGTATCTGGGGCGTGGCATTCAGATGCCGATTGCATATGAAGGGGCGTTAAAACTGAAAGAAATTTCGTATATCCATGCAGAAGGCTATCCGGCGGGCGAAATGAAGCATGGGCCGATTGCTTTATTAGACGATGATCTGCCGGTTGTTGCCATTTGCCCGCAAGATCGCTGGCATGACAAGATGATCTCGCAAATTGAGCAAGCCAAAGCGCGGGGTGCTTATGTGATTGCGGTGGCTGAAGATGGTGATGAGAAGGTGGCATTACTGGCGGATGATGTGCTGTGGGTGCCGCATACGTCGTGGCTGTTGATGCCAGTCTTGACCGTGATACCTCTGCAGATTCTTGCGTACCAAATTGCGGCTCTGCGAGGGTTGGATGTGGATCAACCGCGCAACCTGGCAAAATCTGTTACGGTAGAATAATCAAGTTTTCAACATTCAAACACCGCAATGGATTTTTTCATTGCGGTGTTTTCGGTTGGTGCAAAAGTCGTTGGATGCGATATAATCACTGAGGAATGAGACAAAGGAGGTATCATTGGTGGAAGAATCACGACAATTACTAAGAACCATCACTTCTATGGCGGGTGTTTCCGGTCACGAGAAACCCGTCAGGGAGGTGCTTGAACAGAAATGGCAGCCTCTGGTGGACGAGATGCATGTGAGCAATCTTGGCAGTTTACATGCGTTGAAGCGTGGCATGCAAAACGGGGAAAACAACCGTAGAAGAATCATGCTGGCCGCTCATATGGACGCGATCGGGTTGATGGTCACTAAAGTGGTGGAGGGTTATTTACGGTTTACATCGGTCGGCGGATTTGATGCGAGGTTGCTGCCTTATCAACCTGTCATCGTGCATGGCAAAGAACTGATCAAAGGCATCGTTGCTGCGCCATTAGAACGACATCTACCTGAGAAACTACATGGCAAAAGTGTTCCTATGGAATACCTTTACATCGACACCGGGTTATCGGCGGAGAAGTTAGCCGGGCTGGTCAAACCGGGTGATGTTGTATCATTGGTGAATGAACCTATTGATTTGGATGAAGATACTATCGCTGCCCATACGCTGGATGATCGAGGTGCGGTGGCGGCGGTTAATGAATGTTTACAAATTTTGGCAAAGAGAGTTCATGCCTGGGATGTGGTGGCGGTAGCAACAACCCAGGAAGAGGTCGGGTTGAAGGGTGCCTTCACCTCAGGATATGCTG
>DSBE01000020.1 GCA_011053085.1 Chloroflexota bacterium | reverse complement strand
GGTATAAAGCTGGTCGCTGTATCATCATTGACTCCCTTTTTTTATTATCAGTTATTACCATTTTAGCACAATGAATACTGTTTGTTTATCGGAATAAATCTTTTTCTTTTGTTCGGATTACTTCATTGATTGAAGATTTCCTCAAAGAATATGGGAAACCCCGCACATGAACAAGCGGGATGCCTTCATCGGCCTCTCCCATCACCAGCGCCGCCGCGGCAGCCAGCTGATCAGCTGCTCCAATGACCGTTGCTCTCAATTCTCGGCCAAAAAGATCTTGATCGCCGATTTTGTTAACCAACTCTGGCACCATAGAGGTGCCAATAGATATTCCCACAGTTCCCAAACGCCAGGCACGGCCGTGAGAGTCGATGATCAAAACCCCGATACTTTTCCCGGATTTTTCTTCCAGGAAGAGCCTGATGTTTTCAGCACTCCTGTCAGGATCCTCCGGCAAGCACAATACCCGATCTCTGCCTGCCTGGTCGAGATTGGAGTGATCAACCCCCGCATTCGCGCAAACGAAACCAATGCGATGCTCACTGATGATCAAACCTGGCCTTCTCCGCAGGATCTGACTGCTTTGGTCAATGATCACCTGGCACAAGGCTGGATTCTTGTCTGTCTCCTCAGCAAGCAATAGCGCTTCTTCTGACGGACCAATTAAATCTAAAATCACTATCTGGTTCTCGGCCTTTGATATTATTTTCTGGGTAACAACAAGAATGTCATTGTTTTCAAGAGGGATATGATTTTCTTGTAATGTCTGCCAAATGAGGGCCGCAATGTTATTGCCAGGCTTCACCAGTGGAAAACCTGTCACAGGCGTTATTATCAGTGGTTTTGGCATGTTCTGGTTAGTCTAAAGGAATGCCGGTAATTTTAATGCCGGAAGATTTCACTTTGTATTTTTTATTTAAGCCGATCAAAATAGAGGTCAGTCCTTCGACCACCATTGAATTTTCAAGATAGCCCGCGTCCCAACCGATCATATCAGCTGATTCGATCAGCGATAAAACCATCTCCCTTGCTTCCCGCTTACGACCGCAAACAAGGATATCGCAGGCTGGCACACCTTCTTCGAGTAAATTCTTAAAGGATATGTTTTGGAAAGCAGCTACCACCTCTGATTCCTCCCCCAGTATCTGTTGTGCCTGCATAGCAGCGCTGCCCTCTGGTGGCATTTGCACCATACTGACTTTGGGAGGAACCAGTGGAACTGTTACATCTACCAATATCTTCCCCCTTATGAGAGGTTTGAGAAACGTCACCATGTCAACATGATGGGCAAATGGCACTGTCAATATAACAACATCAGCATGTTGTGCAGCATCTTCGTTGAGCGCAGCAGATAGGGCTCCGGTTGCTTCCGGCACAAGTTCCGTCAATGCTTGAACTGCGTCCTTTGCTTTTTCCTGGGTACGAGAACCAATAATCACTTGATAACCTGCTCGAATCCAACGGAAGGCCAGCCCTTTTCCTTCTTTTCCGGTACCGCCGATGATGCCAATGATTGGTTTTTGATTTTCTTGTGACATATTTACCTCACTCACTTAGCTGTTTTTGATAGCGTTCCCACAAGGCTGGAACGAGTTCTTGTGTCTCCAGGTTAATGGCTTGTTCATCCATCGTCATTAGTTTTCGATCTTTCATCAGCACAACACCATCTACCATGGTCATCGTCACCATACCGTCACGAAAGCCAAACAAAATATGCCACGGTAGATTCCCGGAATGGAATGGCGTAAATGGCGTGTAATCCACGAAGATGATATCTGCTTTGGCGCCTTCGCGTAAATAGCCAATGTCAGCATCAAAGTGTGAAGATGCCAGCCTGGCATTGTTGTCCATGGCAATGGTTTTTATATCTGCCCCATTCATCCAGCGCGGGTCGCGATGCCAGAGTTTATGCGACAAATAAGTAGCCCGCCACTCATCCCACATTGCGTTCGAAAAACCGTCATTGCCCAAAACCACCTTGGCGCCCAGACGCAGCATGGATTCAATATCTGCCATGCCTACGGCATTATTCATATTAGAGCGTGGCTGATGTGACACCCAGGTGCCCGTTTCCGCCAGGATGGTCATCTCTTTCGCGTCAATATGTACACCATGGGCGATGATGGTTTTGTCGCCCAAAATGCCTTCTTTCTTCAATCTATCAACAATTGGCATACCATACTTAATTTTGGCATCGTCCTCATCAACAAAATGTTCTGCCACATGCAAGTGGAAACCCATTTCGCCAGCTTTTTCTTTGGCTTTTCGCAGTGTTTTTTCCGAGACGGTAAACGAGGCATGCAAACCGAATAAAGACCGAATGCGGCCGTTGGCGGGCTGGTGCTGAACGACATGCTCATGGAATTGCCGGTTTTCTTCAATCCCTTCTTGAGCTTTTTCCTCGCCGTCGCGGTCAGACACTTCATAACACAATGAAGCCCGTATACCTGACTCTTCGACGACCTTCCCAATGGTTTGCAAAGAACCGCTGATTGCATTGGCAGAAGCATGATGATCGAACACCGTTGTCGTGCCATGTTTTATAGCGTCCACCAGGCAAACCGCTGCCGAGAGACGGGTGGTATCTTCATCCAGGGACCGGTCTAAAGGCCACCAGAGTTTATTGAGGATGTCGGGAAAATCTTTTGGAGCCGCACCCGGGATTGCCATCCCGCGCGAGAAAACTCCGTAGAAATGAGTATGTGCACAGATATTGCCGGGCATGATGTACTGCCCTTTGGCATCCAGCACCTCCTCCTCTTTATATTTTTCAAGTAAAGCGGATTGTAGACCGATCTCCGTGATTTTGTCTGCCTGAATTCGGATAGCTTTTCCTGCGCGAAATGGCTGATTGTCATCACCGGAGATGATGATTCCATTAATAATTAACATAAGCACATTCCTTTCTCGGTGGGTTGAGAAAACCAAAACCAGTAATTATTTACAATTCAATGGCCTGATAGTAAAGAATTTTAGCACGAAATGATACAAT
>DSBE01000351.1 GCA_011053085.1 Chloroflexota bacterium | reverse complement strand
GTATTCACCAACTATGATTCTGCCCTCGAATACAAAGTGGCTGCGGCTTTGGCAGCCGCCGGCCGGGTCATGGAGAACTATTACCCTGAACTGGCAGAAGAATGTTTGCAAACCGCCTTGCAAATATGGAAAAACGAGCAATCACATGAACCTGTGATTTCCCGCTGCGCTTATCACCCGCACAATCCTCTGCTGCAATCACTCGGTGCCGCTGTCGAGTTATACATAGCCACAAAAGACCACGATTATCTTGATTACATTACCAGCAAGCTGGATGGGATAAAAGAAAATGCTCCGCAAATCATTTGGATGATTGCCCGCCTCTTGCCATCGGTTGAAGATCAGGCATTTTTGGATGAGTTCAGACAGATCGTGAAGCAATCCAAAGAACAATTAGCGACAGAGGGGCAAAAATCCCCCTTCGGCCTTCCCTTTTACTGGCATGTGTGGGGCGTCTCCTGGATCCTGCAGAGCATGGGCGTAGCTTTTTATTATCTCCACAAAGCCTTCCCTGAAATTTACGAAGCAGAATTGTTGTATCGTGTTGTCCATTATGTTTTGGGGGTTCACCCTGGCAGCAGCACCTCCGTGATTTCCGGGGTCGGGGCAAAATCGTTGACGGTCGCTTTCGGCACCAACCGTGCCGATTATTCCTACATCCCTGGTGGTGGCGGTTCCGGTCCCAATCTGATCAGGCCTGACTTCCCAGAATTGAAAGAGAATTTCCCGTTTCTATGGCAGCAAGCCGAGTATGTAATGCCCGGCGCTGCTACCTACCTCTTTTGTGTGCTGGCTGCTGATTCATTGTTGAACTAATATATGACCTGACCGCCAACCATAAACTTCATGGTTGGCGGTCATATTTTTGGGCAGCTACGATCAGTATCGTAGAATCGCTGCCAAAGAACGCTGATCAGGTATTTCTTCTACTGGCATCTGATACACCTTGCCGCCACGCAATACTGTGGTGACAGCAGCCACATCAATTAAATCATCATCACCCGCCTGGTGTTGTTCATGTTGCTCAATTTTGTCATCCAGGGGATCATACTTACCCCAAAGATAGAAATCTGGCGCATAAAATAGTACTTCCATTCGACCGTGATAAGCTGATTTCACGATGGTGTCAATATCAGAGGTGATCATTTGTTTTGTCGAGAGATCAAAATAGCGGTTCTTTTCGGTTGCTATTTCATTCATCAACTTTTTTTCCAGGATCGCCACACCACTCTTGTGCAATTGTTGGGGATTTTCTTCTTCAGGATTCCCAACAATACCCTCTTTGATTATTGGCAAAGAATGGTTTGCCTGTTCAAACAAAGGCAGCAGTGATTTTACCCCCGCCAAAATGATGGGAGCCCGGTCGTCACGTAAATAGGCAGATAGGGTATCAGTCAATTTGTGAAACCAGTTAAGGAGGTGATTTTTCTCATCATCTTTGGGATCATGGCCAAAAAACATGCCTGATCTCTCACCACCCTCACCTCTTGAAGTACCTGTATGAAATTGGGTCTGCTTGATGAACTGGTCAAATTGCATGGTTTCCGCATAGTTCGGGATTCGTGCCGCCAGATCATGCTTCTCGATGTTAAAAGTGGTGCAATCAAACAATTTCACCTCATTTTGGCTCAATGCCAGAATCTTAAAGTCAAGTGATTGCATAAATACTGGCAATACCGGTTTCAAATGAAATCGTTTTGAAATCAGCACGAACTCTTTAAACCGTATAGGAAGTCGAAAAGTGTGGAGTTCATCTGTTCCGAGAAATACAGCAAGCCCATCAGATTGATTTTGCCAGAAATCTGATTGGCGCTGTATATCCATGGCGGGCTTCAAAAATGATGCTATTTCACGATTCTTCCAACCCAATCCTGACAATTTTTCTTCGGCCGCAGTCAGCAGGTTCTTGAACCGAATTCGGTCCTGTTCCACTTCGGGGCCTGCGCGATGTGCTGGCATGAACAGGGAGAGGCACCATTCCTGCCTATCATGCGACAATTCCTTCAATTGTTGTATAGTCAAAACGTCCATATCGATTCCTTTCTGATTTGGATTAAATCACCTGAAATTATTGAGGTTACCACAGGAAGATTACGGAGGATGGTAAAAGATAAAACACAAGCGAGCACATAGCAATAATGCATTCGCCTACAGAATCAATTAACAAGTACCCGCAGATTGATTATACACGAGCCAACGGTCAAAATCACAGCCACTTATCCGGGCTGCCCAGGTGACTCATGCAAATGTATCGTGCCGTTTGCCGGAATAAAACAACAGCCAGCTCTATTCTTCTGGGTGCTCATTAAAGTTTAAGGATACAGAATTCAAGCAATAACGCAGGCCTGTCGGAGCGGGACCATCTTTAAAAACATGCCCAAGGTGCGCATCACACCGCGCACAAATCACTTCTGTTCGCACCATCCCATGGCTAAGATCAAGTTTTTCAATTACATGTTCTCTCTCAATCGGCGTAAAGAATGACGGCCAACCTGTGCCCGAATCAAATTTATGATCGGCGGAAAACAGGGGCAGATCGCAGCATACGCAGGTGTATGTACCCGCTTTTTTATGGTCATAGAACGCCCCGCAAAAAGGCGCTTCAGTGCCCTTGCGGCGTGTTACACGGTATTGCTCTTCGGTTAATTGCGCTTTCCATTCAGCATCAGTCTTAACAATTTTTTCCATTGTTGCTTTCCTCACAATCTTTCTAAGTGTGAATCATAACAAATCAATCTAAGTAGAATATAAGCAATCCTTCCGATGGCAGCAAAGTATATGTAAGAAATTACTGCTATAGGTGTTCAAACGCAGATAACAAATCCTTCAGCACAATCACCTTATTGGCTGGGTACACCATTCCCGCCTTCTGGCAATACAGCTGGCAGGCATATTCGTAGGCTGCCAGCAGCTCATGTGCGCATTCGATCACTTCTTGTGATTCAAAATGGGGATAGGTCTTTGCCAGACATTCTGCAAAACCTCGATCCGCCACTTTAAGAT
>DSBE01000275.1 GCA_011053085.1 Chloroflexota bacterium | reverse complement strand
TGAAACAGGATGTCGGCACAGAAACCGCCGCCAAAGTGGCCGGGTGGATTCAAAAAGGCTCCAAAGCCTATTTGAAGAAACTATATGTCGCGCTGGCTGGCTTGTCATTAGGATTAAGTGTGGTGATATTCCTGGTTTTCGGCCTCGATATCGAAGGCGCATTCGCTAATCCCAATCTTCTAAAAGGTCTGGAAATGGCCGTCGTGTTTGTTATCGGCTCAGGCGCGTCAGCCCTCGCCGGATATATGGGCATGTTGATCGCCGTTCAGGCAAACGTACGCACAGCTACCGCTGCCAATCATAGCCTGAGCAAGGCCTTCAACCTTTCCTTCCGTGGTGGTTCGGTGATGGGTCTGGCAACCGTTGGTGTGGCCATCATCGGCATGACTGTCATCTTCTGGATCACCGGCGATCCAGAATTTGTGCTGGGTTACTCCCTGGGTGCATCTATGTTGGCGTTGCTGGCAAAAGCCGGCGGGGGTATTTACACCAAAACCGCTGACATCGCTGCTGACCTGGTTGGCAAAGTAGAGGCAGGCATCCCCGAAGACGATCCCCGCAATCCCGCTGTTGTGGCCGACAACGTTGGCGATAACGTCGGTGATGTGGCTGGTATGGGTGCTGATATTCTCGACTCCTATATCGCCTCCACAGTGGCTGCTATGCTGCTTGGTTTCTCAATGACCAACCTGCCAGCCAGCGAGCGCATGCTCTACACAATCTTTCCCTTAATTTTGTGCGGCCTCGGCATCTTCGCCTCCTTGATCGGTATGCTTTTCGTAAATGTGAAAGAAGGCGGGCGCCCCGGTACTGCTTTGAACCTGGGCACGATTGTCACCTGTGTCCTGCTGAGTGTATTCGTGGTCGTAGTCGTCCTGGTAGGTGGTTATAACACCGGCGTCATGTGGGCGGCCGTAGCAGGTATTTTGACTGGCATCGTCATCGGCTTCACGTCTGACTTCTACACCTCTGACACTGGCAAACCGGTGCGGGAAACCGCCCGTGTATCCACCTCCGGTTCAGCCATTAACATCATCACCGGCTTCTCCTATGGCCTGGTCAGTGTAGTTCCCGCCATCCTCGGCATTGTTGCTGCCACCGTGATTGCCTACTTCGTAAGTGTCGCCTCCGGCATGAGTGGTATCTACGGTGTGGGTATTGCCGCTGTCGGTATGCTCTCAGTCACCGGCATGATCGTCTCAGCAGATGCCTATGGCCCCATTGTTGACAACGCCCGCGGTATCGCCGAAATGGCTGGCATGAGCGAAGAAGTGATTGAACGCGCAGATGTCCTCGATTCTGCCGGTAACACCGCCAAAGCCATCACCAAAGGCTTTGCAATTTCAGCCGCGGCTCTCACTGTCTTAGCGCTGTTCGCGGCTTATGCGGAAGTGGTAAAAGCCGCAACGGGATTGGAACTCGTCATCAGCCTGCGTGAACCTCTGGTGATTGCTGGCGCATTAATTGGTACCGCCGCGCCTCCCCTGTTCAGCGCGTTGCTGATGCTGGCAGTGACCAAGAATGCATTTGAAATGATCGAAGAGATCCGCCGTCAGTGGCACGACGATCCCCGTATCCTTAAAGGCGAGGTGGAGCCTGACTATGAGCGTTGTGTCGCCATGGCATCGCAGGACGCATTGAAAGCATTGGTTGGCCCCGCTATCATCGCCATCGCCCTGCCCCTGGTCATCGGTTTTATCCTTGGACCCGAAGCACTCGGTGGTTTCCTGGGTGGCGCTATCTTCACCGGCATCATTTTCGCTCTGTTCATGTCTAACGCTGGTGGTTTGTGGGACAATGCCAAGAAATACATCGAAACCGGTCAATATGGCGGCAAAGGCTCTGAAGCCCACAAAGCAGGTGTGGTTGGCGACACCGTTGGTGATCCCTTCAAAGACACCGCCGGTCCCTCGTTGAACACCCTGATTACCGTTATGTCCCTGGTGGCCTCCACCTTTGGGCCTGTGTTGGCAGTCTTCAATATCTTCGGCTAAAATTTTTTACAGTATTTTTGCAAGACATCGGAGTCTCGGACTCCGATGTCTTTTTTTATTCTCTGACGTGGTTCTCGCCTTGAATAACCCACTTATAAGTGGTTAATTCTTCTAACCCCATCGGGCCTCTTGCATGCAATCTCTGCGTTGATACGGCAACTTCCGCGCCTAACCCCAACTGGCCTCCATCGGTAAACCGGGTGCTGGCATTCACATACACTACAGCAGAATCTACAACCGAGATAAATCTGTTAGCGTGTTCCTGCGTTTCTGTGAGGATACCATCAGAATGCCCTGTGCTATGAAGTTGAATGTGCGCTATTGCCTCCTCTACATTGTCCATGACCCATATCCCAAGAGTCAGTGATAGCCACTCAGTATCAAAATCATTCTCACCGGCTGGCTGGCAATATGGCAGCAGAGCTGGCAGGCCTTTCACAATTTGCATGGCGTCAGGACAAAGCCGGAAACTGACACCATCTGCTGCCAGTGCTGCCATAACCTTTGGTATAAAAACTTCAGCAATGTCTGCATGAACGAGCAATGTATCCAGGGCATTACACACACTCGGTCGCTGTGTCTTTGCGTTATGAATAACGGGAATAGCCTTCTCCTGGTCAGCAGTTTCATCAACAAACAAATGACAGATACCGATCCCGCCTGTGATAACGGGAATGCGGCTGTTTTCACGGCAGAATTTATGCAAACCTGCCCCCCCTCTTGGGATTAACATATCGATATATTCATGCATTTGTAACAGCGATAACACCAGGTCCCGATCCTCAGAGTCAATAAATTGCACGGCCGCCTTTGGCAACCCCTGGCTCTCAATAGCTGCATTAATCAGGTTCACCAGAGAGTGATTGGTATGCATGGCTTCTTTCCCACCGCGCAAGATAACAGCGTTGCCTGATTTTAAAGCCAGACTGAAAATATCAACGGTAACATTGGGGCGTGACTCGTAAATCACTGCCAATACCCCGATAGGCACGTGCTGCTTACGAACTCGCAG
>DSBE01000051.1 GCA_011053085.1 Chloroflexota bacterium | reverse complement strand
TCGGGTGCCATGGTTATTGCATTGATCAACATCATCGGGATAATGAGTGGGAAGATCACAATCAACGTCATCTGACCGGCTTCTTTCGAACTGGCGGTGAGTGCACCCAGGCTGGCCATCATGCTGGAGTAGAGGGCGTAGCCCAACGCGAAGAAGACCACCAGCCATAACAGCAGGATTGGCGGCAGGCTGAGGTTTGCGGGCAGCAAGCCCTGGTTTTCGGAGTAGCGCATCAGCAGGATGCCGGTACCGCCCCACACAACGGTTTGCAGCAGCCCGGCGCTGCCCAGCCCCAGCATTTTGCCGATCAGCAGCTGGGTGGGATTGACGCTGGTGATAAGGATCTCCGTCATGCGGTTGCTTTTCTCGGCACTGACGTTGTTGAGCATCAGCGTTGAAGCGCCCATCAACACGATATAGAAGACAAAAACCACCGCATAAGGAATCCAGTAGGCAGTCATGGTGTCGGCGGCAGTAGCTACCTCGCCTTCATCAAGGCCATCTTCACTCACGCCTGAAGCCGATAGCTGACGCACCTGCAGGTTCATGGGGTAGAGCACACGCTGGGAGCGGTTGTCGTTGCCCAGCAGGTTGCTCTTCAACACCTCTTCCATGCGTTCACTTTCCATCATGCTGCCGAAGGGATTGGCTTCGACACGCACATAGACAATCTCACCGCTGGTGAGGTAATCGGGTGGGACGATGTAAAAGCCGGAAATTTCCTGCGCTTCGAGGGCAGCCAGTGCCTGCTGCTCGCTGTCGAATCGTGTCAAGCCTGCAGAGAGGTGTTCCTGTGGAATTTGCTGGATGAGACCAGCCTGGTCAACATAGCCCTCGATGCCCTCGCTGGCAGTCGGCACAAACATGGATTCAAAGATGCCCTCCAGCGGGTTGTCGCCGGCGGCGGTGGCGATGCTGAAGACCACCACACTGCCGACTGCCACCAGGATCAAGCCAATGTAGAACGAAGGACGGGTGACGGTGGTCATAAATTCGTGGACAAGGACACGCCAGATGTTTTTCATGCTTGCCTCCTTGATTTGAACAGGTCAATGTATTTGAGGCGTTTGTTGAAGGTCAACATACCGCGCTTCATGGCAACAGTGGCCAGGCGCACAGAAAAGACGGTGGCACCTGCCACCAGCAGAACGCACAGGATCAGCTGCCACACAGGCACACTGGCAAAGGTCATGCGGATGGGCATCACGAAGAATGCAGTGAAGGGGAACAGGCTGAAAAAGACGCTGATGGCGGCGTTGGGGTCAAAGATGATCCTGGTGATGAGGATAAAGGGCAGGGTCATGATCAGGCTGAAGAACCAGGTCAGCTGGCCAGAATCGCGCGCGTCGGTAGACATAGCGCCAGCGGCCATCATGAAACCCGCCATCATCAGCAGGGTGAACAGGAACAGCAGCAGGGTCATGATCTGCACGCCCCAGTTGATCGAAATTTGAATGAAAGCCAAAGCAGGCAGGGCAAGCAGGATGCCGCCGCCGAAGATACCCCATACCGCCAGCATGGTAAATGCCACCGCCAGGTTGCCAATGGTTTTGCCGATCATCAGCTCCAGTGGGTTTACGGCGGTGATGAGGATTTCCATCATGCGGTTCTCTTTTTCAGCGACCATGGCTTGCAGGATGTAACTGCCGCCGACCTGCACCAGGATGAAGAGCATGAAGGCGAACACCAGCGGCAGCACCAGGTTCCACCATTGATCTAAATTGAGTTCTTCGGCAGTTTGCAGCGAACGGATGCTGATCTGGCTGCCGTCATAGACGCGGGTGCGAATCGCTTCGGGATACTGCTGCAGCAGGTTGTAGCGCAGCAAGGTGCGGAAATCGCCGGTGATCATGTCAAATGACAGGCTGCCAGTGAAGTATTCCACCATGCCGTTGTTGAGATAGTTCTCGTCGATCACGAAATAGCTCTGTATGGCGCCGTCGATGAAGGCTTGCCGCACACTGGCGGTATCTGCAAACGGCACGAAGGTGGTCAGCTGACCGAACGGGTTTTCTGATTCGGGATAGACGACCTCAGCCAGCACACCACTGTGGTCGACATAACCCACCGGGGTGGGGTCTGCGGAGATGAACATGGCGGCTACCGAGATGCCGATCGCGAACACCATCATGATGGGGATGGACAGTACCCCGACCCAGAACGACTTGCGGCGCACCTGGGTGACGTATTCGTGGCGGATAATTTCCCAGACCTTTTTCATCTTACTCCGCCTTTGTACCGCTGACGGTCTGGATGAAGATCTCATCCAGGGTGGGGGCAGCCACCTCGAAGCGCTGCACGGTGTGATTGTTGTGCATCAGCCATTGCAGGATGCTCTGCGGGGCGGTGTCTGGCGCCAGTTCCAGCAACTGGCTGTGGTTGCGCGGGGTGATGCTGAGCACACCCGGCGGGGTTGATTCGAGCGGGTTCAGCAGTTCCACCAGCACTTCCTGGCGGGCGAACTGGTTCTGAATTTCGCGCAGGCTGCCATAGAGCATCACTTTTCCGTTGTGGATCAGCATCATGCGGTCGCACAACTGCTCCACCTGGTGCATCTGGTGGGTGCACATGATGACCGTTCGTCCCTGGCGGCGCTGTTCAGCGAGGATATCTTTGACCATCTGCGTGTTGACGGGGTCAAGCGCCGAGAAGGGTTCGTCAATGATGATCAGATCGGGTTCATGGATGAGGGTCACGATGATCTGCGCCTTCTGCTGCATGCCTTTCGAGAGGGTTTTGACCTTCTTTTTGCGGTTATCTTCCAGGTCGAATTGTTTCAGATAAGTGTTCATGCGGGCTTCGGCGGTGGCTTTGTCAAGCCCTTTGAGGCGCGCCAGGTAGAGGATGCAGCGTTCAAGGGTGATGTCCTGATACAACCCGCGTTCCTCGGGCAGATAGCCGATGCGGTCGCGCGTTTCAGGGCGGATGGGTTTGTCAAACAACAGCACCTCGCCTCCATCCGCCTGGTAGATATCCAGCATGATGCGGATGGTGGTGGTCTTGCCAGCACCGTT
>DSBE01000298.1 GCA_011053085.1 Chloroflexota bacterium | reverse complement strand
TGAAATACCTGAAGACTGAACGGCGTCGCGAGGTGGCAGAGCGTTTGCACAATGCCATCGATGACGGCGCAGATGTGCTCGAAAATGCGGAATACGAAGCCGCTATGAATGAGCAGGCGTTCGTTGAGGGCAGGATCAGTGATCTGGAAGATATGCTTTCACGGGTGAAGGTTGTAGAGGTATCCAAAAAACGCAGCGGACTGGTGGAACTCGGTTCTGTGGTTAAGATTCAGGAAGAGGATTTTGACCCCGAAGAATACCAGATCGTTGGCATGGCTGAATCCGATGCAGAAAACGGAAAAATTTCCATGGATTCACCCCTGGGCAAAGCGCTATATAACCATAAAGCCGGCGATACAGTCACCGTAGACGCACCTGCAGGAAAGTTCAAAGTGACTATTTTGGAAGTAAATTAACAGCAAGTCGGCATATCAAGAGAGGTGTTAGATGAGATTGAACGAGTTGGAGAAAATCCGCGCTGAGAAAATCAACGCGATGAGAGAGACTGGCATTGA
Source organism: Chloroflexota bacterium (assembly GCA_011053085.1). Lineage (GTDB taxonomy): Bacteria > Chloroflexota > Anaerolineae > Anaerolineales > Anaerolineaceae > SpSt-1165. The sequence continues at coordinate 2,505 of DSBE01000298.1, read as the reverse complement.
ACCCTATCCAACCCGTGCAGAGCGCACCCACACAACCGCGCAAGCCAAACAAGCCTATGAAGAAATTGAGGGACAGTCAGGGGCGTCTCCCCTGGCGGTAACAGTTACCGGACGCATACGTTCCATTCGTACGATGGGGAAAATTTGTTTTGCCCACATTGAGGATATGGATGGACGCCTGCAACTTTTTCTGCGGGTGAATGAAATCGGCGCAGAGGCTATGAAATTCTTTACCACGCATTACGACCTGGGCGATTTTGTCCAGGCGGAGGGCGACGTAGTGCGAACTCGTACCGGCGAAATTTCGCTGCTGGTGAAAGAGTTCCGTATGCTGGCAAAAGCCATCAAACCGCTGCCGGCCGCCAAAGACGAGGTAGTGGATGGCCAGGTTGTTCAGCATGCCACCTTGCAAGATCCGGAGCTGCGCTATCGCCAACGCTACGCTGACCTGGCGGTGAATGCGGATGTGCGCGAATTGTTCCGCCTGCGCTCTGATGTTGTGCGCGCGATGCGGGCATTCCTTGATGATCATGGCTTTCTCGAGGTGGAAACCCCGATCTTGCAACCTATTTATGGCGGTGCAGCGGCAAGGCCGTTCGTGACCCATCACAATCAACTGCATCAAGACCTGTATCTGCGCATCAGTTTTGAATTGTATTTGAAGCGGCTGGTGGTGGGCGGCATTGAACGCGTGTATGAAATCGGGCGTGATTTTCGCAATGAAGGAGTCAGCTTTAAACACAACCCTGAATTCACCCAGATGGAATTCTATTGGGCGTATGCCGATTATCTGCAGGTCATGGAGTTGACAGAGCAGATGATCGCGTTTATCGCGCAAGAGGTGTTAGGTACGATGCAAATCACCTTCGACGGTCATGAGATCGACCTGACTCCGCCCTGGAAACGAGTCAATCTGCGGGAGGGGTTGTTAGAAGTCACCGGCATTGATATCGCGGACTATCCTGACAGTGCATCTTTGGCGGCGGCCATGAAAGCCAAAAACATACAGGCAGACTCTACGGCAGCACGCGGTAAGTTGATTGACAAACTGCTGGGCGATCATCTGGAGCCGACCCTGATCCAACCGACATTTTTATACGATTACCCCATCGATATTTCACCGCTGGCGAAAAAGCTGCCGAATGACCCCACTACTGTGGAGCGTTTTGAAGGGTTTGTGGGGGGGATGGAGCTGTGTAATGCCTTCACTGAACTAAACGACCCCCTTGACCAGGAAGAACGTTTTCTGGCAATGGGGCGTGAATATGTGGAAGGTGATGATGAGCGTCATCCGATGGATGATGATTACTTGCAGGCAATGAGCTATGGCATGCCGCCTATGGGTGGTTTCGGCATTGGTGTTGACCGCCTGGTGATGTTGCTGACTGGCAAACGCTCGATTCGTGAGGTGATCTTGTTCCCGCATTTGCGTGACAAGGATCGCGGCGAAGATGATGGCGAATAGGAAAAAAGCCCTCAGTACCTTCTCTCTTCTCAGACAGCTTTATTCTTCGGGCTGTATAGCCGTTTCAACCACATACTGAGCCCATCGAGGCCGGGAAAAAGCACCCGTTCGGTGATATTGGCTTGGTCAAGTTTGTCACGTAATTCCCACTTGGCTTCTTTGGGAATGATAATCTTTCGAATCAGTTCGGGATGAATCTTCAACCAGTCATGCAATGAACACTCGACTTTGGACATGAAAGAAAACAGGGCGTATTGGTTGGCCATGCGGTCGTCCAATGAAGGCGGTTCCATAAAGATGGGAAAGATCTGGTCGTACAACAATTCTAACTCTTTGAGGTGTTGAATTTTTTCTGACAACTGTTCTACATTGAAGACATCACCACCTTCATCATTTAGAACATCCTGTAAGGTTTTTGGAAGGTATTGTTGTGCCTGCACAAAGTTGATCATGAAAATGCAACCGTCACGGTCGAATTTATCGATGTCCATGGTGGCAAAGTGGGTGGCGATCAATGGAGAGTAGGTCCAATCGAGCATACGGGTTGGCAAACCATAATGCTGTGCGACAGCCAGCCAGTAGAAGATCGAATCACGTTCCACAACATCACGGTGGGCATAGCGGCGGAAGTTGCGCAGCAGATGTTTTTCAACCTCGATATAATTTTCGCCCATTCGGTGTAAGGCGGAGTGGAGTTTGTAGTGTTTGTCTTCTATACCCCGAAAGGCGTAGGGGGAGCGGAAACGCCCTAATCTAGGGTCATAGGCATTATGATAGAGTTGGTCCTGTAATTCACTCCAGTTGTGGATGGTGACTTTTTCCATACCTTGATTGTAGCGGAAAAAGTCAGAATTTGGTTAGTCATTCTCGTCGGGAATACCGGGCAATTCTTCCAATTCTCGCAGCGGGAACAAGCGCCAGGAGAGGCCGCCAATCAGGCGCACCCCCGCAAAGATCAAGAAGGTTGCGGTATAGCCTACCAGGCTGTATATGAGGGCACCTACCAACGGGGCGACAAACACACTGATGTTCTGGAACAT
>DSBE01000125.1 GCA_011053085.1 Chloroflexota bacterium | reverse complement strand
GAGGTTCAATCCTTTAACACGATCAATCTCATTTGACAGGGCGGTCAGGAATATGATGGGTACATTGGAGAATTGGCGGATGAGGTCACAAGCGGCCAATCCATCCATGTTTGGCATCAGAACATCCAGCAAGATCAGGTCGGGTTGTTGTTTCTCTAACAACTGCAGCAACTGTTCGCCGTTCTCCGCTTCGAGGGTGGTATACCCCTCGGTTTCGAGATTGATCTTGATTAATTCTCGGTAATGTCTTTCGTCGTCTACAATCAGGATAAGTTCTGACATACAGTCTCCTTGATACCTGGACAAACAAACTCAGGATGGAATTTTGGGGATGGTGATTGTCACAGCGGTGCCATTCTCTGAGGAAGATGAAATGGAAATTTCACCTCCATGTTTGTGGATAATTTGCTTGGTTATATAAAGTCCTAAGCCAGATCCATGTTCACCGGGAGCATCATTTGGAATTCGTGAAAATTTATGGAAGATATTATCAATTCGCGATGACGGGATTCCTGCCCCTTGATCGATGAAGGTAAAATCGATGGCGTTATTATCGTCTCTTATTTTAATCCATATTTCCAAAGTGTTGGCATGTTTAATGGCATTGTCTACTAAATTTTGAAAAGCTCTGATCATTTTGGATGGATCGACCATGACTACAATGTGATTATGTGGGATTTCGATGTGCAAATTTACGTCCGGATGCTTTTCGCGGTTGTTGGCGGTCAGTGTTTCCATTAACGTTGAGATGGCAATCTGGTCGAAATTCAATTCGTAATGACCGCTCTGCAAACGGGCTGTTTCCAACATGTTGGTGATCATGTCCGCCAATCTGTCAGTTTCAGTATTGATAACATTGAGGAATTTCCATTGTGTTTGTGCGTCCCATTCAATGTCGGTGCGCAGCAAAGTGGTTGTATATCCTTTGATACAACCCAGGGGGTTGCGTAAATCATGGGTGATGTTTGCCAAAAAATCATTTTGCTGATGTGTTTGCGCAATGTTGTCATTAAGGAGGAGATCGTATTCTGCCACTTTTTCGTTAGCAACAAAAGGTAATAAGAAATGAGTGAAAATATGCAGAATATTGGCTTCCTCTGTGGAAAAGGGTGTCTGTGGTCTTAGTAATACAATGCAACAATTGACAGAGCCAATATTTGCGTATTGCCCTAACAGATGATAAGCAGGTCTTGTCTCGATGTGACCGATGAGGGTCTGTTGTCCTTCTGCAATCAAAGCTTTCACAATTTCGTGTTCTTTGGTGATAACTGAACCGGTGACGGTTGTGTCGTTTTGGGTGCGCACGAACAGCAGTGAATGATCACCTTCAACGACATTTCGATGTATGAGCATTATCTGTATGTGTATTTGTTTTATCACATGGTGGAACAGGATTTCGCAGGCATCACGCAGAGAAACGCATGCCTGCAATTCGCGCAACATGGCGGTGATATCGTCCAACTGACCGGTTGGTTCATTACGCGGGGTGTTCAAACGGCTTCCTTAAGAATGGGAAAGGCGAACCTGATTTCAGTGCCTTTCCCAGGCTGTGAATAGACTTTAATTTCAGATTGGTGGGCTTCAATAATTTCTTTCGCGATAGTTAAGCCTATACCTGTTCCGCCAGCATTGCGTGTCATTGAGCCATCCAATTGGTGAAATGGCTCAAAAATTTCTGAGATTCTTTCCTTAGGGATACCAATGCCGGTATCAGAAACACAGAAAAATACCTGGTTCATGTTTTGGCTGGTTTTGACCAACACATACCCATCGGGGGCTGTGAATTTGATAGCGTTATCAAGTAAATGGTTCATTACCCACATGATTTTCTCCTGATCAACCAATACTGGCGAAATATCTTCTTTTTTTTGCAAGATAATATGCACCTTTTTTTGATTGGCCAGGTCTTGATTGTTTTTGATCGCCTGTTCACATATATCGTTGGGGTTGACGGGCCTGGTGTTGAGCTGTAATTTTCCATGTTCAATTTCGGTGAAGGAGATCAAATCAGTTATGAGAAGTTCTAATCGATCGGTTGCGCTTTTCATTGAAATGACTGCGTCTAGTTGTTCTTCAGACAGATGACCAAAGGAACCATCCAGAAGCAAATAGTTATAGCCCATAATATGGGTCAATGGCGTGCGCAGTTCGTGTGAAATATTAGCGACAAATTCAGCTTTGTGAGCATTCAGGAGTTTAATTTTTTCTAAGGCATACTCCAATTCTTGTGTGCGTTCTTTGACCCGCTCTTCCAATAACGCATTGCTCTTTTCTAAAGCCATTTTCAGCCTGACGATCATTTCGGTGACTGCCCGGTCAAGTGATTGTTTGTCAAGGTAGTGAAGGCTTACCAGAATTTCGCCGATGAGGGCCTTTTCTGATACGCCACCGGTTTCTTTTTGGTTTTTCTGGATTGTAAGGGCTTCTGCCAGTTGATCAGAAGAAATCAACCCTTTTTCTACCAAATAGTCACCCAAACGTGGCGTGAGTATTTCGGGGGTGATAGAAGGCGCGGGACGGGTCTCCTGGTTCATTTTTGCAATACCCAGTGACCGTCAACCATGGTTTTCATCACCTGAACATCCTTGATGGGATTCGAAGGTGCTGCAAATGGATCGCGGTCTACCACAATAAGATCTGCCAAAAAGCCTGGTGCTAATTTACCCAATGCAGCTCCGTTCAGGGGAAACAGTTGGTGGGCACTGCTGGTAAAGCTCTCGAAGGCTGGGGTGAGTGCCAATTTTTCCTCCGGCTGCCAACCCCCATGGGGCGTATGGTCTCGTCTAGTACGGTTGACTGCGGCATGAATCCCGATCAATACATCAGGAAGTTCAACGGGAGCGTCGGAGCCAAATACCATTGGAATTGACAGGTTTTTCATACTGCGGAAGGAATATGTGTGCCGGGCACGCTCTCCCAGGGAGTTGTCAGCAGCGGTTATGTCGGAAGGCAGGTGGATGGGCTGCACTGAAGCGACCACGTTTAATCCTGCCAAACGAGCCAGGTCAGCTGGCTGACAGGTTTGCAGG
>DSBE01000127.1 GCA_011053085.1 Chloroflexota bacterium | reverse complement strand
GTGGAAGAAGACCAGCGCAACCGTTTCTTCATCTCCAGTGCCTATGCTTCCAAAGGAGAGATTCGTCACATCCATCGCAAAGTTTATCTGCCGACCTATGGGTTATTTGACGAAGGGCGCTTCTTTGCTCCTGGCGACACTATTCGGGCGTTTGATACCGCCTACGGTCGGGTCGGTATGTTGATCTGTGAAGATTTCTGGCATGCTTCGCCACCCTACCTGCTTTGGTTGGATGGTGCCGATGTGTTGTTTTTGGCATCAGCCTCGCCCGGGAGGGGATTGACCGATGATGGTGAGATTGAAACCGCTCGCTGGGTGGACCGCATTAATAAGGGCTACGCCAGTTTATTCACTTCATTTGTGGTACACGCCAACCGTGTCGGATACGAAGATGGATTACATTTTTGGGGCGGTGCCTCTGCTTATGACCCCAATGGCAATACTATCGTCAGGGCACCAAGTACCGGTGAATCGCTGGTGATCGCAGATCTCGACTTGAATCAACTGCACCGCACGCGTGCGCGCCTGCCTTTGCTGCGTGATGAACGTATCGGGTTGGTTGAACGCACATTACACCGGATTACCAACGATGAAAAAACCGGAAAGGATGACTGAGCATGGTGAATATTATCGAACCGGTGAAACAAGAATTTCCTAACCTGCACATCGACACCCGCCTGGCAAGAGATATCCTGGTTGGGTTTGTCAAGAGTGAGATCGAACGGGTTGGTTTCAAACACGCCGTGCTGGGTCTTTCAGGTGGTATTGACTCAGCTCTTTCGTGTTTCCTGGCTGCTGAAGCAATGGGCCCTGAAAATGTGCTGGCTGTGCGTCTGCCGTATCGCCTCTCTTCACAGGAATCCTATGACCACGCCCAATTGGTGATCGATCAACTGGGGGTGCAGACCCGCACAATAGACATATCACCAATCGCTGATGGTTTGATTAACCAGATACCGGACATGAACCGGATGCGACAGGCCAATATCATGTCGCGTTCGCGAATGATCTGCCTGTATGACCAATCAGCTGAGTTTGATGCATTGGTGGTAGGTACCTGCAACAAGACTGAAATTTTGCTGGGGTATTCAACCTTGTATGGTGATTCTGCCTGTGCCATTAATCCCATCGGGGATCTTTACAAAACCCAGGTGCGCGAGTTATCAAGGGCGATGGGGGTGCCTGACATTATCATTGACAAAGCGCCAACGGCCGATCTTTGGGCGGGGCAGACAGATGAGGGCGAGTTGGGTTTTACTTATGCTGAAGTTGATCGATTGTTATTCCTGCTCATTGATGAACGCTATCGTCCTGAGGAATGCATCGCTGCTGGTTTTGACGCCGATTTTGTCCATCAAGTGATCGCGCGCGTACAGCGCAATCACTTCAAACGCATTTTGCCGCCGATAGCAAAGATCAGTCATCGCACCATCGGCTACGATTACCTTTACTTGCGCGATTGGGGCACTTGATTTCGAATAGATTGCTTATAAAAACACTTTTGAAATTCTCAGCGGTGTTTTTATGGTCAAGGCTGAGTGATCAACCTTCATCGTGGTCGCCGAAGACACTGCGTGCGGCGCTCTTCATCTTTTCGAAAGACCGCACGAATACCGATGGCTGCGGTTGTTCCACTGTCACACAGCTGAATCCATAAGCTGTATCGCCAAGATGAGAGCCCAGCACCGGATTCACAGGTAATAACAGGGGAGTCACAGATTCATCCAGAATGGCGTTGACCTTGACAGATAATTGCTCTATGGCTTGCGGATTGTTGGTGTGCAGGTAAACGAATTCCTGGAATGGCTGTAGTTTCTCTGCCAATTCTTCCAGGCGATGCATTCCCTTAAGCACGGTGCGGAACTGCTCAGCGCCTGGCTGACCACGGTTCATCTTGAGCATGAGGCGAATCTTCAATGCAGATGACAGGGTGGTGACAAATTGAGCGATACGCCCGCTGTGCTTGAGGTGGTCAAGGTTGTCAATGATGGCAAAGGTGTAAATGCGCGGCATAATGTCTTCGATGGCGGCCAGCACTTCATTTTCTGTTTTACCAGCGAGGGCGGTTTGGGCGGCTTGTTGCACGACATAGCCGGCACCAGCGCTCAGGTTTTGTGAGTCAATGACATGCACGGGAATTTCGGTAAATTCTTTGGCGGCCATATGAGCGCTATTGATGGTGGCACTGAGCTTGCCTGATACATGGATGGAAAAGATTGCCTCGTAACCGTCTTCTGCGGCCTGATGGTAGTATTCTTTGAAGGTTTCCGGGCTGGGCGCTGCTGTTTTGGGATAGTGTTCATAGCTGGTGAGATTGGTGTAGAATTCTTCCCGGGTGATATCAACCCCATCGATATAACTTTTGTCGCCGATGTTGATATACAGGGGGATGACACCAATCTTCAACTGCTCTTTTACACCCGGTGCAAGATCACATGAGCTGTCAGTAATTATTTTTATCTTCATGCTATATCCTTTGCCGAAAGATCTCTTAACAAGAAAAGCACCCGCCCGGTGCGGGTTGCTTCTCCAAGAATCTTACGAATCCACAGTTGTCAAAATAGCTGACTTTCGGAAGACCACTTCTTTTTTCTTTTCATCGACGGCTTCAATGTCAATGATGATGGTGTCGCCGCGCTTAAATTCACCACTGAGAATCTTTTTGGCCAGCGGCCCTTCAATCTTCGCCTGCAAAACTCTGCGCAGCGGACGGGCACCAAAGTCCGGGTTGTAGCCTTCATCGGCGAACCACTGGCGGGCTTCTGGCGTCAACTCGACATCAAGGTCATGTTCTGCCAGCCGCTCTTTGATCTCAGTCATTTGGAGATCGACGATGGGCAGCATTTGCTCGTGTGTAAGCGGGCTGAAGATGACCACTTCATCAATACGGTTCAAGAATTCTGGCCGGAAAGCTGATTTCAGGGAATCCTCGATCTTTTCTTTGGCCTCACGCGTTTTGTCGTCAGCTTCTTGCGGGGTTATAAAGCCAAACCGCTTGGATTTATCAATATATTCTGTGCCCAAGTTGC
>DSBE01000192.1 GCA_011053085.1 Chloroflexota bacterium | reverse complement strand
CAATCGCTAATTTTAACGGCGATTTTGCTGATTATGGGGTTTCAGACGTGTTTGATCGGATTGGTGGCGGATTTGATCGCGTTTAACCGGAAGATATTGGAGGAGACGTTGTACCGGGTGCGGCGGTTGGAGTTGGAGGAATAGGAGCTACATTTACTATGTCAACAAGGTTAAGCATTATTATCCCGGTATACAATGAGGAAAGCACTATCGAGGAAGTGGTGCATAGAGTTTTTGCGGTCGAGCTGCCTGATATGGAGAAGGAAATCATCATTGCGGATGATGGTTCCCGTGATAATAGTGCAGAGATTGTCAGGAGGTTGCAACAGCAGTATCCACAGTTGATTAAGGTCCATACGTCGCTCATTAACCTGGGTAAGGGGGCAGCCATCCGTTTTGGGATCGAATTCGCTACTGGGGATATTATCCTGATTCAAGATGCTGATTTGGAACTGAATCCGAATGAATATCCCGCTTTATTAAAACCAATATTACGACAAGAAGCGAGTGTCGTTTATGGCTCACGCTTCCGGGGTTCTGGCAATTCCATTCCGCTACGAACGCGCATAGCGAACTACTTCCTTACTGCGTTGACGAATATACTTTATGGTAGCCACTTAACAGACATGGCGACGGCTTATAAAGTGTTTCGTGCGGATGTCATCCGTAAGTTGACACTCAGGTCCGCCCGCTTTGAATTTGAGCCAGAAGTCACAGCCAAACTCTTGCGCGCTGGTTATCGTATCGTAGAAGTTCCTATCTCATATCAGCCACGCAGCGTCCGGGAGGGGAAGAAGATAGGCTGGGTTGATGGCGTCGAGTACATCTACACCTTGCTTAAATATCGGTTTTTTGCGTGAAGCTGATGATAAAAAAACCTATAGCTCTCGAGTTAGAGCCTAACCACGCAAATTCTTGCACAATGAGCAAGAAAACGGGCGGCGAAAGCTCTTTTGGTTCCGGTTTATCCGGGTTAGGGAGCATCATTATCATTTTATTCATAGGCATTACCATTTTATTCGGTGATGTCTTATTTCGGGACAAAGTGTTAGTCCCGGCAGATTTTTTATCTTATGACCCGGTGTTGCGAGAAGTGTTACCGGATCGCTCTGATATTCATAATTATCTACTGTCGGATCATATTCATCAGTTTTATGTCTGGCATACTCTTGCCGCACGATCTATACAGACAACTCGCCATATTCCTTTGTGGAACCCCTATTTTCTGGCTGGACAACCCTTAGTTGCTAATGCGCAACCGGCATTGTTTTACCCTCCCAATTTGTTGCTTTTCTGGTTCGACCCGGCAACCGTGGCCAATATCCGTATTTTCTTCAATATCGTCGTAGCCGGCGTTTTTACATTTTTGTTTTGTCGGGTCTTGCAAATAAGTTATCCTGGAGCCTTATTGGCAGCGATTGCGTTTGCTTTCTCTGGACCGATGATGGTGGGACCGGGCCATGCGTATGCGAGTTGTTTGGTGTGGCTACCCTTCATGTTATGGGCTGGTGAAAATATCTTGCGTAGTCCATGCCCGTATCTGTGGGGGCTAATTACCAGTATAGGTATCGGTTTGTCTATGGTCGGTGGGCATCCGGAGAGCACTTTTCATAATCTGTTGATTTTTGGTATGTATTTTGCGGCAAGACTGCTGATTTCATATCGTTCTAAGCGTGAACTGACCAGATATGGTTTCGCTTTTGCCTTGGCTGGTGGGGTTGGGTTACTCTTGGGCGCAATTCAAATCTTGCCTTTCGCCCAACATTTGTCGCAAAGTGCATTTGCTTCTCGTTCACGTTCATGGACAGTTACTTCGCCTTTTATACGAAAGAATGGTTGCCCAATCTTTCTACGTTGGTTACTTTGTTTTATCCGACCTTTTTTGGCAACCCAGTGGATAATACATATCTCTGGCCTTTCACCAACTATCAGAATTACTTGGAACAATCTATGTATTTTGGGGTTTTGCCACTGGCTTTGGCTGTAGGTGTAACTTTTGTCCCGACACGCAAGCCATCCCGGAGCATTATCCTTATCTTAGCCGTTTTGGCTGTTTTAACTTTGTGTATTGCGTTGCGCTTGCCGGGTTTTGAAGCTCTCAACTATCTGCCGATTCTGAACAAGGTGAATAATACACGTTTCAAATGGTATTTTGCCTTTTTGGGCGCTATTCTAGCGGCCTTTGGGCTGGATGCTTTAGACCATTATTTGAACTCCGGCGATCGCCGACATAAAAACATTCTTTATGGAGGTGCTGGTGTATTGGGACTAGCCTGGCTGATTCTGGTGTTGGTAGGAATTGGCAAATTCCTGATCGCGCCGTTTCTAGAGATAACCCCCGACACATTTTATGCGCATCTATTATTCTCTGTTTTTTCAGTAACACAACTCAGGATGGTTATCTCTATCTTTGTGGTGGTAGCTGCGCCTCTTTTATATGTGATGTTGCGTCACAAGTTTCAACAGTATCCGGTCTTTATATGGGTATTGATATCGCTAACCTTTCTAGAATTAATCGTACAGGCACATGATTATAATACCACAGTATCAAGGGATATGCTTTTTCCTGAGCCGCCACTTATTCAACAACTTGAACAGGATCAGGATATTTTCAGAATCATGGGAAGTCCACCAGTTTTATGGCCCAATTATGGTGCTGTCTATGGACTGTTTCATATAGGTGGCTATGATTTGCCGGTTTTCAAGTTGGCCGCCGATGTATACCAGGCACAAGGCGGCCAGGGGTACCGGCAAATCTGGCAGCCAGAGTGGCCGCTCGTGGATTGGATGAATGTTAAGTATATCTTCAGCAACCATGCATTGTCTTTGGAGAAGCTTGAATTAGTGGCAGACGGGGGAGCATATAAACTTTATCGCAATACGGCTGTTTTACCGCGCGCCTATATGGTTTACGAGGTGAACGTCATTTCTGATGCGTTCCTTCAATTACAAACTTTGACCAGTGGATTTTTTGATTTTCAATATACTGCGCTTCTTGCGGAAAACCTACCCGCTATGCAGAGTGGGTAT
>DSBE01000315.1 GCA_011053085.1 Chloroflexota bacterium | reverse complement strand
GTATATGCCTGGCAGCGCCTTCCTCCCCTCATGGATAAAGTGGAACGGGTCATTTTGGCCCAAAACGAAGACACATTTCAAAAAGCCGGGTACACGACCATACAACAGTGGCAAGTGGTAAAAGCCCCAGCGCGCAGGCGTCATTACCGCTATGATCATGCGCAGAAAGACCTGAGCGCCTTCATAGCCTCACGTTCTGATATCGATGATCTGGTTCCAGTGCTCGTCGCACTGCAAATTGAATGGAACAAACTTCATAACAAATTAGCCCATGTTTCTTCTACGCAATTAACTGAACCGTCGGATGAGTCCAAACCCAAAGATCACTATAAGGAGCTGGCTGAATTACTGGATCTGCCCCCTAAAGAATTATTACGATTGCGTAAGGTTTGGGGTAATGATTTCTGCAACATTTTACGATCAATGCAAAAAAAGCGCATGGACCTTCGAATTCAATTACTCAATGGCTCACTGGTGCAATACTGGCGCGCTACCCGCATCTGGTGGGATGAGGTCCAACAACAAATCCCACAGGTTGCCAGTCGTCCCATTTACTTTATCTCCAGCAATACGCATGTATTCCCCAACCTGTTAACTGGCTATGCGCAAAATAACCAACAGGAAATCCTCCGCATTCTTACTGACGCACACGATCATGCCATGTTGGCTGAATGGAGTTCGGTTACAAAGGCAAACCGTGGCATTGAGAATTTTCTTTATTATGCCTTCAAGAAAGCCCAACAATATGCGAACGATGACCAGTTAGAAAAAGACTTTATCCGGCAGGTCGAGAATTCAGGTATCACAAGGATTTTAAGTGCCCAATCTTTTGATGTCGAAGCCCAAGTGATTGAACTGGACAAAATCAATTACGCAGATATGGATCAAAGGTTGATCACCAGCGACACAGAAGTACTCCAAGACAGCGACGCTCTTATCATCAATATCGATTACCCCCTCGGAATCGCTGCTTACAACCTGCTCAGAATGATCGCAGAAAACACGGAGGAGATTCTCGGTATCTACATCATGGGCAAGGCAGCCACCCTGAACGGCGTCATTGGCGATATCATGATTCCTAACGTCGTCCAGGACGAACACTCACTCAACACATATCTGTTTCAAAATACCTTCGTTGCCAGTGATCTCACACCCTACCTTCAATTTGGTACAGTCTTAGACAATCAAAAAGCTGTCACAGTACTGGGCACCTTTATGCAAAACAGCCGCATCATGGATGTCATCTACCGCGAGGGTTACACCGACATTGAAATGGAAGCTGGGCCATATCTTTCTGCCGTATGTGAAATGGTGCGCCCCAAACGCCATCCTAAAAATGAGATCGTAAACTTATACCAGCTGCCATTCGATCTCGGGATCCTGCATTACGCCTCAGACACTCCACTGTCTAAAGGCAAAAATCTGGGTGCCGGCACACTGTCACTGGCAGGTATGGACCCCACCTATGGCTCAGGGATAGCCATCTTGCGGCGGATATTCGAAAAGGAAATCCAGCGGCTTAAAAATAGCTGATCTATGAACCCCACTCAGGCGGCGCCCAATCGGGGTGGATAAAGCGCAGGTTTTCATCCATGTCATTCAATACAGCCATATCTTCTTGATCCAGCGAAAAATCATACAAAGCAGCATTCTCTCGAATACGCGATGGTGTCACCGATTTTGGAATGGTTACCACCCCATGTTCCAGATTCCACCGCAGCAGAATCTGCGCCGTTGTCTTGTTGTATTTTTCTGCAATTTCAACCAGACGAGGATCATCCAACCTGCGGCCGCGTGTCAAAGGGCTGTAGGCTTCCAACTGGATGCCCGCCTTTCGGCAATACCCAAGCAGCTCTTCTTGAAATATAAATGGGTGAAATTCGACCTGATTGACAGCGGGAATAAAATCTGATTCCGTTTTTAATTCCTCTAACAAGCGGATAGTAAAGTTGCTGACCCCCACCGATCGCGACAGCCCTTTTTGAGCGATCTCGCGCATGGCCTTCCAGGTTTCGTGCATCAGCGATTCCACCGGCCAATGGATGAGGTATAGATCGAGATAATCCAGACCCAAATTTTCCAGGCTGGCTTCAACCGCCCGCCAGGTCTCGCGATAACCCTGTCCATCACGCGCCAGCTTGGTGGTCACAAACAAATCAGCCCGATCAATTCCGTTTTCATGGATAGCACGCCCTACTTCTTTTTCGTTACGGTACATCATGGCAGTGTCAAGGTGACGATAACCAACAGCCAATGCTTCTCTGACCGCATTCACTGTTTCTTTGCCCTCGGCGCGAAAGGTTCCCAACCCCAAAAGGGGCATGTCGAAGCCACTGTTTAATTTCACCGTTGAATGAATGCTAAGTGACATCATATACTCCTTATCAATTATTCTGTATTGATTATACCGACATTCTTTTCACGCTGGTGCAAGATACTTTCTGTAAATTGAAGAACCTTAACAAGAGAGGGTAGATCAAGGTATCCCAAACGGTAACCAAACCTGAAAGGAAAATCCATGACCTACCAAAATGATTTTACTATACCTGCTGAAATTATGGAACAGATTGCCGCCGAAAGGATGGATGCGTCCGTTAGGTTGTTTGTCCTCTATATAGTTCCTTGCGGCGACTGTGCAATATGTTTGATAAACCTACAACGTTAGTTTACGGCCGGTAAATGCCAATGTGAGTCTGGGGAGGGGCACAAACCAGTAAGAAATCCGCAGGGAATGTTGTCCAAAGAAAGAGCGTACAAATATTGGAGGTAAGCATGAATACTTTACAAGAGTTTCGACTGCAAAAAGATGAATTATTTGCAAACCATGATTATGCAACCTATTTTCTGTAAATTCATCAGGACCTTTTAGCAAGAATTGAAATTAAGATACAAACGGCCGGTCTCCCACTCCTCACTCACCTCCATCAAGATGGCACTCACCAATCGCAAACAAGAAGCCTCATTGGGGAAAATGCGAATCACCCTGGTTCGTCGCTTAACTTCCTGACTGAGTCGTTCCAATAGATTACTGGTGCG
>DSBE01000104.1 GCA_011053085.1 Chloroflexota bacterium | reverse complement strand
GATAAAAACACACAGATATTATAATGACTATTATTCCCCAAAAGTAATAATTCATAATTATGACTCGGCATAAAAACCACCAAAACAAATCCGACACACAAATGGATCATAAAGCCAAGCATCACCATCACAAGGAGCATGGTGCTGATAGCCAAAAAGAATCAGATAAGCATAGTGCTCATCGGGATCACTCCCATGATCATGGGGATCATCACCAACACATGGCGGAGGACTTTAAGCAACGGTTTTTCGTAGCTATTTTTATAAGTCTCCCGGTGTTGCTGTTCAGCAGCACCATACAAAGCTGGTTTGGTTTTGAGATCGATTTCACGGGTCGTAGTTATGTTGTTTTTGCACTCGCTTCAATACTTTACTTTTATGGTGGATGGCCCTTTTTAACAGGGCTTACTAAAGAACTAAAGGAAAAACAGCCTGGAATGATGACTCTAATCGCCCTGGCTATCACCGTTGCATACCTCTATAGTTCGGCCACAGTTTTTGGGCTCTCGGGGCAACCGTTTTTCTGGGAGCTTGCCACACTTATTGTTGTTATGCTGGGCGGACATTGGCTGGAAATGAAATCGGTGATGAGGGCATCAGGAGTACTGGATAAGTTGATGGAGCTTATGCCTGACAAAGCCAACCGAATTGGCGATTCTGGTACAGAAGAAATAAAAACCAACCAGATACAGGAAGGTGATAGATTATTGATAAAACCAGAAGAAAGAATTCCTGCCGACGGCATTATATACGAAGGTAGCTCATCAGTAGATGAATCCGTACTAACAGGAGAATCAAAACCAGTTGACAAGAAAATAGATGATGAAGTGGTTGGTGGATCAGTGAATGGAAGAGGATCGCTAAAAATCAAAGTGAAAAGTACCAGTGAGAATTCTTATTTGTCGAAAGTGGTGGGCATGGTACAAAAAGCCAGCAAGGAAAAATCGAAAACCCAACACCTTGGCGACAAAGCAGCATTCTGGCTTACAATCATTGCCATTACAGCAGGTTTTACCACTCTTGCTGTATGGTTGTTTGTGGGAAGGGATTTCAATTTTGCCCTCACCCGCATGGTCACAGTTATGGTTATTGCCTGTCCGCACGCATTGGGACTGGCTATTCCACTGGTTGTTGCAATCTCTACTTCTGTATCGGCCAACAACGGGCTACTGATTCGCAACCGTACAAGTTTTGAAAATTCCCGCCGAATAAACACAGTTGTGTTCGATAAAACAGGAACACTTACCCAGGGAAAATATGGCGTTTCGCGTTATGATGCCATAAACTCCGAAAAAACTAAAAACGACATTCTCGCATTGGCCTCGGCGCTTGAAAAAGAATCTGAACATCCTATTGGGCAAGGAATTGTAAGCAGAGCGAAGAAAGAGAACCTAGATGTTCCCGATGCTAAAAATGTTGAAAACTTAACAGGTGAAGGGATTAAGGGTAAGGTGAATGGCAATGAGATTAAAATCATAAGTCCGGCTTATCTAAATAAAAATAGTATTAAGGTTGATGAGAAACAAGAACCCAACGAAACAGAAACAATTGTTTACGTTTTGATTGACAACGAAGTAGCCAGCTACATTGCTCTTAGCGACAAGCTGCGCGATTCAGCCAAGGATGCTGTTGATAAGCTTAAAGGGTTAGGTATTGAGTGTTATATCCTTACCGGCGACAACGAAACCGTAACCAAAAGCGTTGCCGACAAACTTAACCTCGATGGATACTTTGCCAACGTAATGCCCGACAAGAAACAGGAAAAGATCAAAGAATTACAAAACAAGGGAAAATATGTTGCCATGGTTGGCGATGGTGTGAACGATGCGCCAGCCCTTGCACAGGCCAATGTGGGCATTGCCATTGGCACGGGAACCGATGTTGCCGCCGACACCGCTGATATTATTTTGGTTGACAGCGATCCCGCTGATGTGGTTAAACTGATCAATTTCGGGAAAGCCACATACAAAAAGATGATCCAGAACCTAACATACGCCACTGCTTACAATGTGGTGGCCTTGCCGCTGGGTGCTGGTGTTCTTTTCTGGGCAGGAATTATGATCAACCCGGCAGTAGGCGCTGTTCTGATGAGTCTTAGCACTATTGCCGTTGCCATAAATGCACAGTTCTTGAGGGGGAAATTAGTTAAATAAACCAGATTTCGGATTCGATTACAAAAGAAATAATCTTATGGAAAGTACAGATAAATCTAAATTGAACGAATACAAGAGAAAACGAGATTTCTCTAAAACTACGGAACCTTCTGGTAGCAATAAGAAGGACGGGGAAATGCCCAGATTCGTCATTCAAAAGCACGATGCCACTAATCTGCATTACGACTTTAGGCTGGAGACGGATGGCATACTTAAATCATGGACAATTCCTAAAGGGCCAACAACCCATCCTTCAGAAAAAAGATTGGCGATCCTAACAGAAGACCACCCCACGGATTACATCGATTTTGAAGGTAGCATACCAAAAGATCAATATGGAGGGGGGACTGTAATTGTATGGGATGGCGGCACCTACCGCAACCTGCGGAAGGAGAAAGAAGGTGATGGGTTGTCTTTGGCTGAATCATTTGATGATGGCAAAGTAGAAGTGTGGCTTGAAGGCAAAAAGTTGAAAGGAGGTTATGTGCTGATACGTACCGGCAAAAAGGATTCTGACCAATGGCTATTTATAAAGATGAAGGATGATGAGGTCGACGCCCGGCGTAATCCGATCAATACAGAATCAAAATCCATTCTCTCGGGTAAAACCATTGAAGAAATAAAGAAAGAAGTGTGATAATACTATTTCAGAAGTATAGGCGATTTTTTTTCCTCTTTTCAAAGAAACTCTTTAAATAGACAACTCTTCGCCTGTTGCCACCTAACATAATCACTAATTACGTAAATGATTATGTGGTTAATGGTCTATCCACTATTCATGACTATTTAGAGTCTGTCCATAAAGTCCCATTTGCTGCGTTACGCTCGTCCGAAAACTACCCATTTACGCCAAGTAAACTCCGCGTTTTCGGACATAGCAAGCCTTG
>DSBE01000295.1 GCA_011053085.1 Chloroflexota bacterium | reverse complement strand
GTCTTGCCATGTTTTGCCGTTAATGATACAATCATACTATGATACATTGATACAATAGGAATAACAATGCACCACAAAATCCAGGTAAATTTTCACAGCAAAGAGCCGCTTTATTACCAGATCGAGGAACAGATCAAATTCCTGATCGTGTCTGGTGATATCGGTTCTGGTGAGCAACTGCCCACGGTGCGTGAACTGGCAGAAGATTTGGACATCAACTTTAACACCATCGCACGCGTGTACCGCCGGCTGGATCAACAAGGCTATGTGTCTTCACAGCAGGGGCGCGGATGTTATGTCCTTGACCGACAGGTGCCTATCGAAGAAGATCGGCGAAAGGTGTTTGAACAGCTGACCGAAAGTTATCTGCGGCAATGTGAGGCATTGCGTATTCCAAAAGAAGAGGTCCGCAAGCACTTTCTGCGGATATTAGCAACCATCGATTGATTAACAGGAGAAAAAACATGTATACCTACACCCCCAAAAAAACATATTTATACAAAATGCTGCTCAGCGTGGTCTTTGTCTTTGCGGTCATCTGGGTCAGCCTATACATTCCGATGTATTTCATCATGCGTGAGGAGGGCGTGGTCGATTACCAGAGCAAGGCATTGTTCTGGGCCACGATCCCCAACCTGGTGTGGGCGGTGCCGGCCTTCCTGCTGATGTTCCCGTTGTATAAACGATACCGCTATGAGCTGATGGATGACGAGATCGTGGTGCATTCGGGCTATATCGTGCAGAAGGTGGCGCATGTGCCCTACCGTATGGTGACCAACATCGAGATCCGGCGCGGGTTGCTTGATCGCTGGCTGGGCATTGGTCATCTGAAGATCGACACGGCTGGCAATTCAGACCCCAACCAGCGGCCGGAAGCGCGTTTGATGGGATTGGAAAATGTTCATACGGCCTATGAAGAAGTAGCAGGATGTCTGCGTGCCTTTGATGAAGCCCAGCAGCGCCTGCCATGGGAACGGGTGCGCCGCCCGGTCACAGAGGCGGTTGATGCTGAGCAGGATGTGATGCGGGCGATCCTCAGCGAATTAAAGAGCATCAACGGCAAGCTGCCATAAAAAACATCGTGAACGCATTTTAGCCTCCAGCGGTGCCTGATCGAACCGCTGGAGGTGTTTGTCCTTAGAGCCAGACAATATCTGCACACAAGCCGTAATGGTCGGAGGGGTAGAGCGTGGGGTCGTGGGGTGCGGATTGTGTGCCGATCTTCTCACAGGCGGTCACCTGCAGGGCTTTTGGGGAGTAGAACAGATAATCGATGGTGTTGGTGTGCGCCGGTGTCGGTACCACCAGCGGGGTAGGATAAGTAAGGTCCGGTTCGCTGCCATGCACGCTCTCATAGGAGGAGCGGTGGCTTTGCTTGATGTTAAGGATCGTAGCAGAATCGGGTTCGGCATTGAAATCCCCACTGATGACACACGGGCAGGGTAGTGCTTTGATCCAATCCATCAGGGCGATCGCCTGCGGCAGACGGATGCTTTCATCGCGCCAGGGCTCATGGTGCAGGTGGGTGTTGGCAAAACACAGCAACCTGCCTTCATGCCTGATAGTGATGCGCTGTGCCACCCGCCAGGGGCCCGGCAGAGCGATCGATTCGAAGCTCTCGGCCGGCAGGCGGGACAGGATGGCGATGCCTTCCTGGTCTCTGGTTGCCTCACGGGTGGGGGTGAAGTACACCCGGTAGGGGAGTTGGTTTGACTGCATGTTGACTGCCTCGGCAATCAACTGTGCCTGGTTTTTGGGCCCTACTTTGATGGAAACTTCCTGCAAACCGACAAGGTCAGCGTTGGCATTTAGCAAGGTAGCTACGACCAGCGGGAAACGTTCTTCCCAGCGGTCGCTGTGGTGGCGGAGGTTGAGTGTGGCGATTTTCATGGCGGTCTTCTCCGGTTTACTGCTGTGATTGTGAGAGTATATGGAAACGAGTATACAAAATTGTTACTTGAGGAAGGGGCGCATGACATCCACCTGCCAGCGCGGGTTGCCGGCTTTGTCCATGATGGCAAAGCCATCGTCGCCTTTGCCCAATGACCAGATCGTCCAGGAGATGTTCATATCCTGGCACAGAGAGAATGCGTCATGCAGCCACTTTTTGCCGACTTCCTGCGGCACCTGTGAATAGACGCCGAACTCGCCCAAATTGAGCGGCAGGTTGTGCTTTTTGGCCACATCCAGCGCCAGCTGGAAGCGGGATGCCATGATTTCTTTGGTGAACGGGACGTTCTCGTGCCAGGCGTCCTTGCGGTTGATGGAACTGAGGCCGCTCTTGAACTGGGCATACAGGCCGAACAGCCAGGCGGGCATGTGGAAGGGGCGGCCGGGGTAGTGTAATTTGAAAGGCACCATCGTGATCGGCGTCCAGGGGGCGTGGTAGTGGCTGACCAGGATCGGCTCATAGAAATGGAAGTCCAGCATCATGTTGGGGTCATTCTCGGGCACGGTCAGGTCTTTGAATGTGCGCGCCTGGTTCCACAGGTTGGAGCCGAGGATCAGCACACGCTCCTTTTCTCTGGCGCGCAGGGCATCATAGGCCTGTTGCCAGACCGTATTCCAGCGTTCATTGGCGCGTGCGACGGGTTCGTTCATGAACTCGAACGCCAGTTTGTCAGTGGAATAATCGTGCAGGTTGTCATGGAGGTCAGTCCACATCTTGACGAAATGCGCCTGGGCGGTGGGGCTGGTGAACAGCTCGGGCTCCTGCAGATCGAGGAAGTTGTGCGAGCGCAGGATGTGCAGGTTGACATTGGCGACCAGCCCGGCATCCAGCGCCCAATCGATACCGCGCCGCAGAATATCGATGGCGCGCGGGTTGAGGGTGCCGTCCTCCGCCCAAAAATACTTTTCTTTCAAACACAGACGCACATGATCCAGGCCCATGTCGCGGATCTTGCGCAGGTCATCCTGCACCAGCCATTTTTCACGCTGTTCCAGCGGGTCATCGCCGTGGCACAGCCAGCGGCCGATATTGACGCCATGTTTCTGTTGGTACGCCATTATCTCATTCTCCTTGGTATCTCAGATATGAGGG
>DSBE01000163.1 GCA_011053085.1 Chloroflexota bacterium | reverse complement strand
TTTTCCTATGTAGAAGCGGTCGCACGCGCTGAAGGCTGCCGAAAACTGCGCCTGGTCACCCCCACGGATGACCTGCGTGCGATCGGTTTTTATCAAAAACGCGGCATGCGCATTGTTGCCGTGCTGCCTGACGCATTGGATGCCGTACGCAAATTGAAACCCAATATCCCGCGCACCGGCAGAAACGGCATCTCTTTGCGTGATGAATTGCTGTTCGAGAAACTGCTGACATGAGCCTGCCCGTTCTGCATATCCTCACCTCTCCCGATTGGGTCGATTATGAACTGGTCGATTGCGGCGATGGCAGCAAGCTGGAGCGCTATGGCGGTTTTCTGTTGATCCGCCCCGAAGCCGAAGCCGTCTGGCAGCCGCGCCAGACCATGGCGCAGTGGCGCGAACGCGCCCATGCTGAATTTATCACCACCGAGGAGAAGCACGGCGGACACTGGCGCACACTGCGTTCTATGCCCGACGAATGGCGCATCCGCTACAAAAACCTCGTGTTCTCATTAGAATGCAAAGGCTCACGCCAAATAGGCGTGTTTCCAGAACAAGCCGCTTACTGGGACTGGATCAGCCGGCAGGTGGGCGCGGCAAAGCGCTCTATCAAAGTACTGAACCTGTTCGGCTACACCGGCGCCGCCTCGCTGGCGGCAGCCGCCGCTGGCGCGCAAGTGACCCACCTCGACGCCTCCAAACATGCCGTTACCTGGGCGCGCAGCAATGCCGCCATTTCGGGCTTACAGGATGCCCCCATCCGCTGGATTGTGGATGACGCTCTCAAATTTGTGCAGCGCGAAAAACGGCGTGAGTCCTACTACGAAGGCATTATCCTCGACCCGCCCAAGTTCGGGCGCGGCCCCAAAGGTGAGGTGTGGGAATTCTACAAGCTGCTGGCCCAACTGCTGCAAGCCTGCGGCAATATCCTCAGCCCGCAAGCCGCCTTTTTTGCCCTGACCGCCTACGCCGTCAAAGCCTCGCCCATCACTCTGCTGCAAGCAATCGCCGAGATCACACCAGCCGCAGGGGTGTTGGAAGCCGGCGAGATCACCTTGCAGATCAGCGGGTCTGATCGGCTGCTGCCCACCGCCATTTTCGCCCGCTGGCATCGCCCCCCAGCTAACTAATCATCAAGGAGCCTCAATGAAACCTGTCCCCCCTCGCGTTCTATCACATCTGGCAAAAAAATGCGGATTGGACACGGAACAGTTACGCAAAATCGCAGGGGGACATGAATACTCAGACGGTGTCATCTTCCGTGCAGGCGATTCGCCGTTATTGATGAAGATCATGGTGATGCACTATGGTGACGAGCTTGCCCTGGCAAAATTGGTGGAGCGCTTCAAGTTCGCGCGCCTGATGGGCGCCAACGGCGTCAACATCGTCTATCCACTCGCGCAGGATGACGGCAGCCTCTACAGAACCTTCATCGATGGCACTGACCTCTATCTGGCGTATTTGATGGATTACATCCCTGGCGCCACCATCCTGCAAAGCAATTGGCGCGACCGTTTCTTCACCGAATGGGGTCGCCTGGTCGGAAAGATGCACGCAGTCACCCAAACCTACCCGATCTGGCAGCATGCCATGGTGCAGACCCCGCATGGCAAGAAAAAGGTGTTCGGCTGGCAGGAGGAATGGGATTTCTTTTATGAGTGGTGCCGCGATGAAGAAGTGCGCAACGCCTGGCGCCGCATCAAAGACCGGCTATTGCAACTGCCCATCGAGCGCAGTTCCTACGGATTCATCCACAACGACCCCCATGCCGAAAACCTGCTGTACGACGGCAAACACCTCGTTTTGCTGGATTTCGACGTGGCAAACTGCCACTGGTTCGTCACCGACATCGCGATTGCCATGCAGATGACACTGTTCCAAATGGGCGGCATGGAAAAACCAGTGCAGAATCAGCGCGCGGTGCAATCCTTCTTGTCCGCTTTTCGCAAGGGGTATGAAGAAGAAAACCTGCTTGACGAATTCTGGTGGCAGCAATTGGATCTGTTCATCCACTACCGCCGCACGCTGTTGTTCTGTGTCATGCAAGAGTGGATGGAAAGCAACCCCACCGCCCGCAACAGCTGGAAACGCATGATTCTGAATCCCCCGCCGGTGGTCAATCTGCCGCGCTAAACATACCCCACAATCCAGGGAGAAATCCATGAACACACCCGACCTTACCGCCATGCGCACCGCCGAGGGCTTTACCTGGTGGCACAGCCAGTTAATCCCCTGATTCCACCGCAAAGTGGACAGAAATCACCCATAAATTGTTTGATTTAGCCCTTATCCTTTTCTACTCATCAAGCTATAATCGCCTTGATACCCCCTGAGAAACCACAATTGGAGAAAACCTTATGACCAAAATTACATTTATCGGCGCAGGCAGTTTCGGGTTCACCCACAACCTGGTGCGTGACATCCTCACCTTCCCCCTGCTGGAAGATGCAACGCTGAGCTTGATGGACATCAACGCCGAACGCCTTGAGTTCGCCCAGAAAGCCGTTGAAAAGATCATCAACCAGGGCAACTATCCCGCCAAAGTGGAAGCCACCATGGACCGCGCAACTGCCCTGGAAGGCGCTGACATTGTCATCTGTACCATCCTGGCAGGCGGCGTGGATGTATGGCAGTATGACATCACCATCCCCAAAGAATTCGGCGTTGACACCAACGTGGGTGACACGCGCGGGCCGTCGGGTGTGTTCCGCGCCCTGCGCACCATTCCCGTCATGCTCGATATCGCCCGTGACATGGAAAAGTACTGCCCCAACGCCACCTTGCTCAACTACACCAACCCCATGGCGATGTTGTGCCGTGCCATGCAGCGCGAGACCAGCATCAAACTGACCGGCCTGTGCCATTCCGTGCAGGGCACCGCCGAAATGCTGGCAGGCTGGATCGGCGCGCCGATGGAAGAGATCACCTATACCTGCGCCGGCATCAACCACCTCGCCTGGTACCTCGATTACCGCAGGAACGGCGTGGATGCCTACCCTCTCATCCGCAAAGCCATCACCGAGAACGAAGACATCTACAACCAAGAGC
>DSBE01000169.1 GCA_011053085.1 Chloroflexota bacterium | reverse complement strand
ATCGTTACCTGTTTTTTTAGCACCGAAGCCATGGCAATTGTTTTACCCGACTCATTTATCCATTCAACTGGGATAGTCTGCCAGCCGTATTTCCCTTTGACCTTGGCCCATTCAGCTGTCTGCAAAAGAGGCGGGGTCGGGAGTGCCGCTAATCTGTCATTCCACCCATCGTACGTGGTGATTTTCATATCAATCACTCATTTTCCATTGGTAAAGTTTATACAATGCTGGCATATACACCCGGTCATAGGCTTCCATTGATCGCTTGATAACCCCGCCAAACCCTCGCTTGAAGCGGTAAACTCCCCACAAACCATCATCACGGTCAGCAAAAGAAGCTTCCAACTCCTCCAATGGCACATCAGGAATGCCCCAAAGGTCATAGTCCTTGCATCCGATACTGGCAGCCCATTGCATAGCCCTGAACTGAACAAGGTAGGTCGGCATGCGGTTACGCTCTTGATTCGAAGAGGCGCCATAGAAATACATAGCTTTTTGTGCCTTATAAAAGACCATGATAGCAGCGAGAGGCAGGTCATTGAATGATGCCAAAAATATGCGGCATGCTTGTGGATAGAATTCCTCGAAGGCTTTACGGTAGTAAGCAAAGGAATGCACACCAAATTCGTTGCGCTCACCTGTTATTTCCATCAACTGTTGGAAAGTATGGATGTCTTCGGTTTCTTGGACAAGGACCTCTTTTTTTTGTGCCAGGCGAATGTTGTAGCGTGTTTTTTGTTTCATGCGAGAGAGCCATTCTTCATCGTCACCCTCCAGCGAAACCATAAGCGTTTGTCGGGGTTGGATTGGCTTTGCAGCGGAACCAAGTGTGCTTAGTTGCGCTCTGGCTGACTCACAGCTCTCCTCATCTTCCCAAATGTCTGGCTCTATCTTCAAGAAAATGGCGCGATGTTTTTTACTGACAGCATCAATTTCCAGAATATGTTCAGCAATGTGATTGAGATTTCCAACAGGCCCTCTGGCAATGTAGGCAATCGTAAAGCCAAAGGGTAATTTTCTGAAGAGAATCTGAGATCCGATATCGCCGGTGATAACTCGTTGGCTAAACCAGCCAAATTCGCCTTTCAATGCCGCCCAATGTGGTGATTGCAGCAAATGGGCATCATTGTGTGCGTCATAAAATTCAGACCAAATGGTTTGGTTGACAACAGTCATATCGTTTACTACTTTTCGCGATTAATTTCAGCATCAGGTATCAATGTCTCAAGCATGCTAACGATTTCTTCCGCCTTGCCCTCATCTGCCAGTTTTGAAAGATGAGGCAAATGTTGAGAAATTTGGACGTTTTCCAGTTCATCTTCTTTGTCCAATATGAAAAGATCAGGATGCGGGGTAGGTTTAAAACTTTGGGCTTCATCCCAAAGTTCCTCACTCAGCTTGTCACCCTGCCGTATTCCTGTGAACACAATTTCAATATCTCTGCCAGGCTCTAACCCTGACAAACGGATTAGGTCCTCCGCCAGGTCAAGAATTCGGACTTGCTCGCCCATGTTGAGAATAAAAATGTCACCACTTCGGCCGAAAGTGGCAGACTGCAACACCAGATAGACAGCTTCAGGGATGGTCATAAAGTATCGCTTCATTTCAGGGTGCGTGATTGTCACTGGTCCGCCATGCAAAATTTGTTGTTTAAAAATGGGTACCACGCTTCCGCGACTGCCCAAAACGTTGCCGAAACGGACTATGGAGTAATTTCCATTGGTACGGTTTGCGCCCTCTAACACCACCATTTCCGCCAGCCTTTTTGATGCCCCCATAACATTGATGGGATGTGTAGCTTTGTCAGTAGAAATCATCACAAGGCGTTGAACCCCGTGTTTCTCGCAGGCTTTCACAATGTTACTTGTCCCTAACACGTTATTTGTGATGGCTTCTTCTATATTTTCTTCCATCAGAGGGACATGTTTGTGCGCCGCAGCATGAAAAACAATCTCGGGGGTAAACCGTTCAAAAACTGATTGAATGCGATTTATGTCACGAATATCAGCAATAATGGGGACAGAGTTTAAGTCAGGATGCGACTCGCTTAGCTCCTGGTAAATTTCAAAAATAGAATTTTCGCCATGTCCTAATAAGTACAACGCTGATGGAGAACGCCTGGCAATTTGTCGGCATAATTCACGTCCAATTGATCCGCCTGCTCCTGTAACCATAACTGTTTTTCCAAACAAACTTTCTCGAATCTTTTCGTCATTCAGCCGTGTAGGTTTCCTGCGTAGCAGGTCTGTGATCTCAACCTCTCGCAATCGGCTGACACCTATTTTCCCCTCGATTAATTCATAAATACCAGGAATCGTTCTGAATGGTATATCAAATTTGTGACAGGCACTGGCTACCAGGCGTGCAACCCTGCCAGGGGCAGATGGGATGGCAATGATTACTTCGTCGACGTCGAGATGTGCTAACACTTTATCGATTTCGGTCACCGTGCCAATCACTTTTATATTATTGATGACAAGATTTTGTTTGGTCGGATCATCGTCAAGGAACCCAATGGGTATGGCATTAAGCTGGGGAGTTTTCAACAATTCACGCACAACAATTGCACCCGCATCACCAGCGCCAACCACCAACACTTTTTTGGGAGCATTTTCATAAAGGGAGTAGCTGCGATCCCCTGATTGGATTTCAGAAAAGAACCTGAATGCAAATCTGCTTCCGCCTGTCAAAACCAGACCCAATATCCAATCAATGACCAGAACACTGCGCGGAAAAGCCGTAAAGAACTTAAGAGAAAATAACAATAGCATGATTGCGCCAATCATTGCGGACGAAGTTGTGACAGAGAGGATTACCAGCCAGAGTTCCTTCACGCCAGCGTATCGCCACATACGCCGATAGATTCCATAACTGTAGTGCACCAGCGGTTTTATCAATAAGGACATGATCCCCATGATTAACGCGCTATCGAGATAGACCATGAATGTAGAGAAATTTTCGAGGCGCATCATGTAACTGATAAAGATACCGAAAACTATAAAAAACAAATCGGCAATTAAAAAGTGGATATTTCGAATGTTATAT
>DSBE01000171.1 GCA_011053085.1 Chloroflexota bacterium | reverse complement strand
GGTTTTCAATCCGACCCCCTTCAAAGAAAGCAACCAGTCTTGTACCTCCTTAGCGGGCATCTTCTCTAAAAATGACAGGTTCAAACTGCCTTGATGGTTGTCAATGATTCGCAATATTTCTTGAATCCGCGGTGCTTTCTGATTCGCCAAACCTGCAACCCGCACCGTATCGATCAATTCCGCCTCATCTGCCGCCATGACATCTTCCCAGGATGGATAACGCTTGCGCATGGCTTCATAGGCAAGGTCCCGATTGCGGTCATTGGTGTTCTGTGATAAAACCGTCAGAATCAATTCATCAAGCGCATCACGCTTATCCCATTGCGGTTTGCCGAAATGACCCAGCAGCCGCTGATGGACTGCCTGTGCGCGTTCAAATTTCTCCATGGAAATACTCACCACCGAAACGATGGCCGTATCGAGCCTACTTCAAGCCCGGCAACATTGAATATTGGACCGGCCAAAAATTCTTTCATAGGCTGCAACTCTTCCTCGTTCAGAACCCCCATTGATTGCAGAAGCGTGGTCACGATCACACCCCTGGCCCTGCCTTGCGCATCACCATCCAGCACTTTGAAGGCGATGCCAATGCCTTCAGGATGGTCCGGTACTACCCCCGGCAGAACTCCAACAATCTGATAACCATCAGCGCCGCCTTTGGAGATAAGCTTACCGCTGCCAGCCTGAATCAGAAGCGTGTCGAGGCTGTGATAAGGCCCGCTGACCATAAAAGGATGCTGTATCATGGCAGACGTTGCTTCACGGCAGGCAGCCTGTATGTCTGCTGCCAAACCAACCGGGTCACACAAACGTGCCACCCCGTAAGCGGCATTCCTCAGAGGAATGGCAAAAACTGGCGCTGAACAACCATCGATCCCGATCACCACGTCTACCATGGCTACATCCACCATCTCCGCAAAAGTAGCCAGGATCTGCCGCTGCACGGGGTGGCTGGGATCCGTATAGGCTTCGGTTGAGTACCCGCCCAATACGCATTGCGCCAGCATGCCAGTGTGTTTGCCAGAGCAATTGTGCCGATAGGCATTGGGCTCTTCGCCGCGTTCACGCATAGCAAATTGAGTCTCTCGATCTCCGGGGGCATGCACCCCACACAACAATTGATCGACCGAAAGGCCGATTTTTTCATGCATCGACATTAATGTGGCGACATGGTCATCGGTGCCCTCGTGAGAAGCACAGGTGATAGCGACCTCTTTGACCGTCAAGCCAAAACGTTGTGCCCCCCCATTTTGCAGCAGAGGAAGCGTCTGAAATGGCTTGGCGGAAGAACGCAGGTAATACAATTCATCGATATCTCCCGCCTGAAACAGAACCTGCCCATGGCTGTCAACCACTGCAATCGCGCCCATATGGATGGATTCCACCAGCGGTCCGCGAACGACTTCCACCAACGACTCCCATTTTTGCTTCATACCTGTTTACATCCTTTCTCATCTAATGGATCAATCAAGATTATAATGGAGAAATGCAACCCAATAGCAAAACGACTGAAACAAAAAACAAACCAGCCAGCAAAAAGCACAACATCAATCCAAAATGGCTGGTGGTTTCCGCCTTTATCACAGTTCTGTTCCTGGAATTTACCAATTCTCTGCGTCCCAGCTTGCGCAGTCGTTTTTTCTACCTGCTGGTGGCCATTAATAACCTTTTGACAGGCAACAAACCGCTGGAAGAACAGCGTGAACATATGCAGAGGCTCGAAAAGATCATCAAAGAAATCAATGACGATGAACCGCAAGAAATTATCTACGCGCCAGCCGGTATCAAGGTTGAATGGGTGGATCCACAAACGAAATTTGCCCACGATCAAGTGATTCTTTATCTGCACGGCGGAGCCTTTGTAAACAAGTCGCCTGCATTTCATCGGCGCTATGTGCGCCATTTGGCGACCCTTGCCAAAACCCGCGCACTCATGGTCGACTACCGCCTGGCACCCGAAAGCCCCTTTCCCGCAGCGCTTGAAGATGCTGTCGCTGCCTACAAATGGTTGTTGACTTCTGGCTACAAACCAGAAAAGATCGTGATTGCCGGCGATTCTGCCGGTGGTGGCCTGACTGCTGCCTGCTTGCTTTACTGCCGCGAACACAATCTGCCAATGCCATCAGCAGCGGTGTTGTTTTCTCCCTGGTTAGATCTGGCAGGCACAGGCAATTCCATCCATCGTCTTGAAAATGTAGACATGCAATTAAATTGGGAGAATCTGGAAAAAAGCGCCAAAGCTTATTATGGCGAATATCCACCAACGCACCCATTGGTTTCACCCTTGTTCGGTGAGTTACATGGTTTACCGCCTTTCCTCATTATTGCAGGTGGGCGCGAGATCTTACTTGACGATTCCTTACGGTTTGCCGATCGCCTGAGCATGGGTGAATGCGATGTAGAGCTGATCGTCGAGCCCAACATGGGGCATGTCTGGTCAATTTTTGAACCGCTCATCCCTGAAGCAGAGGCAGCCAACCTGCATGTAGCAGAATTCATTCAACATCACCTGAATCCAACGGATACAGAAACCAAATTCAAGTAGAATCAAAACCAGAAGCAAACAGAAGGAGATTGGTTATGCAGAAAGTCAATTACAAAGGCTGGAAAAATTGTATTGAGATCAAAAACGACCTTGTCACTATGGTTGTTACTGCCGATGTCGGGCCCAGGGTGATCTTCTTTGGCTTTACTGAAGGCGAAAACATCTTTCAAAACTACGAGGACATGATGGGCCTGACCGGGGGTAATGAGTGGCGCATTTATGGCGGACATCGTCTTTGGGCTGCGCCCGAAATTCAACCCCGCACTTACTTCCCTGACAATCGACCGGTGAAAGTAGAAGAACGCAAAGGCTTAATCCGTTTCACTGCCCCCATCGAAGAAGCAAACCGCATAGAAAAGCAGATCGACATCTCCCTTGACCCTGTGCTGGCAAAAGCCAAACTGGTACACCGTATTATCAATCACAACCCCTGGGGCATAGAATTGGCCCCCTGGGGATTGTCAGTCATGCGCCCCGGTGGGCAGGTTATTGTACCATTT
>DSBE01000384.1 GCA_011053085.1 Chloroflexota bacterium | reverse complement strand
GTCGGCGGGGTGGGATACACGCCGCTGCGGGGGTGTGGGCAGGGGAATCCTATGTCGTTGGGCGGCTCGTTGTAGCCAGAGCCAACGCTTGCCGAAATGGTCTATGAACATTTTGTTTCTCTACCATATGCTCCGCGTGGGCGGGATAAATTTTCTTCGGTCACGCTACTTTGTGGAAGACCTTGAAAAACGTGGGCATAATGTGCGACTTGCGTATTTCATTGTCGAAGACAAGAACAAATGGGAGAAACTGCGCGACGACGCGATTTCGTTTGACAAAGTGTCTGAGTTTCGCCCTGACGTTCTAATATTTGAGCTGGGAAGCCCCGATAGATTTCCAAGCAGAGATTGGCTAAACGAACTCAAACGCAAAGGGTGCATTGTCGTTCACTGTGGTTTGGATTACAACGATTATATACAACACAGCGATGAATACGACGAATTTCTTAAGGGCGGTGGCTTTGGTATTTTCAAAGGTGCCGCAGAAAAGTATAGCGAGCATCCAAGCATTCGTGGATCGGATATGATAAGTGCAATATCCCGCACCAATACAGAGACGCTTGTAAAGTATTGTTCTATTAGAAACTCGGCGATTTTTGAAAACGTGCAATGGATTGAGTCAAGAATGGCCCTGATAATCAGGCCTTTCAAAAAGGTGTTGATTACATCAGGCACGGATAGCTGGGCCTGAGGGGGTATGTGACCGTGAATGCTCCGCTTTCAAAAAGGTGTTGATTACATCAGGCACGGATAGTTTTGTGAAGGCATACAACAGCGACAGGCACGGGGAGAACAACGCCGTATATGGTGAGTTCAATGATAGCAACGGCATAGAAATTCTTGTAACAGGACATTTTGTGACAGATGGCGATGAACGGACAGAAGGGCAAGATAATCGAATATTTCTCGCTAACGTCCTTGAATATCTACACGCTCAAAGTCCGCTGAAATACAAGAGTCCGCCTCAACTGAGCCTCACTCCTGTTGAAGAAACAAGTTTTACAGATAAAGGGGTAATAAGCGTGGTTCCCATTTTGTTTTTGGCTGCTGATCCTACTGACGCTTCACGTTTGCGACTAGGCGAAGAGTTCCGGGAAATTCAAGAAAAACTCAAACTAGCCAAATTGCGAGACCGCTTTAGGTTGGAATTACCTCAATTATCTACTCGACCGGCAGATATTAGCCAGGCATTACTGGATGTGCAGCCTCAAATTGTCCATTTCTCTGGTCACGGCACATCCAAAAGAGCATTGTGTTTTGAAAATCAAGTGGGGGAAACCCATCTCATTCAGCCTGATGCGCTGGCGGCATTGTTTGAGCAATTTGCCCATCAAATAAACTGTGTGCTGTTGAACGCCTGCTATTCAGAGTATCAAGCAAAAGCCATTGCCAAACACATCCAATATGTTATTGGAATGAATCAAGCTATCAGTGATGAAGCTGCCATTGCCTTTGCTATTGGCTTCTACCAAGCGTTGGGAGCAGGCCGCACAATTAGAGAGGCGTATAAGCTTGGCTGTGTACAAATCGGATTACAAGGTCTGCCTGAACATTTGACGCCAGTTTTGCTCGAAAGTGGAAATGAGGCTTATGGACTTGTAGAGAGACAAGTAGGGATACTTTCGTCGAATCGTCTGGACATCTCAGTGCGCAAGGAAATCAAGAAATTTACGGGGACATTGGTGGCCAATGCTGCCGAGCATAGTGCTAAAACTGTGACTGGGTATGAATTGTATCTTTTATCTAATGGGCGCTACTTGGTATACGTGCATTGTATTCACAACCTTGGGGATTGGGTAGAAGCCCGTTTGGCAGGTTTTGATACAAAAGGAATGATCCTCGAAGAAGTCCAAAGGGGATTTCCTGTTGTAGCCTCACAAGCTGGACTGTCACCAGTAGAAGTACTTGAAGTTGATTGAGATAGCTTCAGTGGTGAACAAAGCCGCCCAACACCGTGTGGAGCCGACGCCCACCCTTGCGCTTTAATGAATCGTGCCTTGCCCGCGAAGGTGTCAGTGATTCAGGCGTGTCATGCCAGCGGGGGCGGGTGGGCGCGGCTCACACCACCCGTTAGCCCGCTCAGGGTGAATGCCCACGTCTCACTAGAGCGGCCGGAGTACATAGAAAGGAAGTGTAAACTATGAGTGTCAAACAAGTGATTGACATACTCATTAGTATCGGAGGATTAGCACTAGCAGTTACTTATGTCACCGGTGGGTTAATAGTCAATCTTTACTTATCAAGATATGGTATAACTCAATATCAGATTCTTAAGATCAAGTATTTGGCTGTTGGTCTAACGTATTTTACTAACTTTATTGCTATTATCCTTCTTTCCGCCTTACCAGCGCTTTTTCTCCTTGCAGCAAGCCTGTTGTTTCAAAGGATTGCACTTATCGTATCTCTGCTTGCTTCGGTTTCCCTGCTTTTGTTATGGGGCAGGACAACTAAAGTCAAGTCTTCATTTCTTTCTTGGCAGTTTTGGGTTGTCGTTGGATCTCTTTCATTGATATTCCCTTTGATGATTGTCGCAAGATTATTCCTAATCTTGTGGTTCAACGGTTCGGTTGATTATGAATTTGGGTTCTTAATTGGCTTGGCTTTCCTGGCAGGGGTCCTGTCCTTCGTAGGGCAAACTTATTACTACTCTCGACATCTATATGGCAAGCAAAATATGATTTTGGGGTCAGTTGATCCCATAGGAATGGGGATTCCGGTTGAGGTGCAGTTAACGGGGAAGAAAGATGAGATTTCATTGCTTTCCCAGATTGGTGTGCCGATGTTGAATTCAAAGACAACGGAAAGAGTGATGCTTTTTGATGAAACAAGTACACACTATATTATTGGTATATCTCTAAACGAGAACGATTATAAAGCAGCAGAAGTTGCGAAGGATTTAGTTAAGGCCATCCGCTATTTTTGATTTCAGAGGCGCGGGCTAACATTGCTTCCACCCGACGCCGCTTGCGCGGCTGCTGGCGGCGGGGAAACGCGCTTGCCGGTAGTTTTCTCTCGAAGGTGCTTTCCACGCAGTCGCGGCGCGGGTGAAGCCTATCGTTGGGCG